>JBGTLS010000150.1:0-2995 GCA_041744015.1 Cryomorpha sp.
ATATGGATTTCATGGATTTTGCGCACTTCATGGGCAATCAAACCATCTTTACCAGAAATGGTCGCCTGAATGGGTATTCCATTGCACCCTATTACGATTATTCGACTTCTCAGGAATATCTTTCCACCTATATCAATTACGAGATGCGCAAATTTGCTTTCACCCAGATTACCCTGTTGCGGCTCATGGGACTCAAGGAAAGTTTCAACATCAACCATCTCATCACCCCCAATACCAACCACTACATCGAAATAGGCTACAGCATGACCAATTTGTTTCGCTTTGCACGTATCGACGTGGTGATGGCGCTGGAAAATGGCCGGGAGGCTGATTTCCGGATACAGTTTGGACTGTCGAGTGCGATATTTGGGATTGAGTAGTTGATGAGTTGATTGGTTGATGTGAGGATTAGAGGAGTGATACGGGGGATATTCCGGAATATGTGAAGGATGAATAATGGCTTTTATTTACCTATCAGGAAAGTCATGAAAAAAAATTACCATATAACCTTTTAACTGACCCGGCAGGAAGCAACCGAAATCCCAAACCGGCTCACAAGCTTTATCAAAGGCCCTCAACGCGCGAGCTGGTTAACCTGTTTGGGGATGAAGATTTTTGCTAGATTTGGCGACCTTGCTTCGGGTGGTAATTTTTTAGATTTTCTTCCAGGAGAAGACAGGTTGCTGGTTACTTTAAAAATTTGTCTCGTACAGAATAGGTTGACAAAATTAGAATCAAAAAGAGATGAATAAAATAGAAAGCATTTTTATAATCCTATTCTTACCAGCTTTTGGCTATTCTCAAACCGAAGGACTATCCGAAAGAAACAGACTTAATTTCGAGGCCAATATTGGTATTAATATAAGCAATCTGAAAGATGACAATGTCGATTTCAATTCTGGAAAAAAACCTTTCATAGGTTTGAATACAAATTATGACATAACAGAAAGATTCAATTTACAAGGTATTGTCAACTATTCAATGCGAGGTTCAAACGCGCTTAGCCCCTTTTTGAAAGTGGAGAATAAATATGTGGATATAATATTTGCTCCACAATTTGAAGTTTGGAAGAACATTCACCTTCAGGCGGGAATATGTTATTCAAGACTAGTGGAATCAAATAGAACCATACTTACCCCCCGAGGCCAGGAGACCATAAACACCTCAGGTTATGGTTCGGAAGTAAATTTCTTTTCAGGAATTAAATTCCCTTTACAGGAGAATACAGACTTATTGATAAATTACACGATTCCAGTAAACACTGCCTATTCATCAAACCTGCAAGTCGGAATAAGCATCGCGCTAAATAACAGAACTAAAACTCAGTCAGGCTATCGGAAAATGAGGGCCAAAGAATCAGAAACCCAAATAATAAAATTAAAAGAAACTGCCTTATTGGTTAGACTTAAAACTTCTGAAAACAAGATCAATGCGTTAAAGGAAGTTGGTCAGTATGAGAAAGCAGAGAAAGTCAAACTTATTCAGGAATATGAAAATCAAAAAATAATAAGCGCGTTTAAGAAAAAATACGATTTTAGTGAAGTGTTCTTTTTCTACAGTTATGATTCAGAAAATGTACGATTGAAACAATTTGAAAACGTTTTTCTCAATGAAAAACTGGAAGCAGACTCAACAATAGCGTTTAATTCAAATGGAGCTTTCTTCATTGCGGAATTTGGATATTTGTCACAGGATACCCTGAAACACTACTCACATACCTCTATTGATCCTGCAAAAAATGGAGGGGTTGAGTCAAGACCTAATTACTACAAATCTCCATCTAATTTTGATCTCTATGCATTGAGAATCATGGACCACAATTTTGTGCAATTGGACAGAAAATTCCCTTATTACACAAGAGTGGTACATAAAAACATTAAAAAGCATCCGGAAGAAACACTGTTGATGTCGCCAATTTATTTGGCAACTTTAACCTGGTCATATGACCATACTGTAGGAAGAATGAATAACAAACTTGAAAGATATTATAACAATAAAAAATAAAGATTAAGTCTGACACCGAGGCCTGGCAACACTGTGCCTTATGCGTGGGGTTATGAAAACTGAGTATGAGCGCCACACTGCGATCAAATTTTCCACACAATACACCCAACAAGCCTATTTTTTTTCTACCTTATCCCCTATTTAACATACCAAATCATGGAAACATACCTTCCCTCACCCTGGTGGCAACTCGTATTTGTGGCCCTCTTCATCGTCGCGCTGATCATCGCAGCAAAAATCATCGGCAAAAAAGCGAAGAAGAAAAAAAATCCGAGATATTAAATGTGATTGTCCGAAATGATGGCAGGCATAACAGTGCGGGAAGCATAGGCTCCACGAGGAATCTGTCTTTCCAATGAAGAGATTCTCCTCTGCGCTCTGAACTGAGCGAAGCGGTATCACGACCGAAGGGAGTAATGACAAAGCTCGGGAATCTGCCCGCGATGATTTATCTTCGCACCCCAATGATTCAAGCGCAAAACATTTCCAAAAAATACGGTGAACTCGAAGTGCTTAAAGGAGTAAATCTCGAAGTGAAAGCCGGTGAAATCATCTCCATCGTCGGCGCTTCCGGAGCCGGGAAAACCACGCTGCTGCAAATACTCGGAACCCTCGACCGGGCAGATTCCGGAACGCTGCGCATCAACAATACCGAAATCAACCAGTTGAGCCGAACCCAACTCGCCGCTTTTCGCAACAAACACATCGGATTTATATTCCAGTTTCACCACCTCCTCCCCGAGTTTACCGCACTGGAAAACATCTGCATACCAGGGTTCATTTCCGGAAAGGGAAAAAAAGAATCCGAAGCGAGAGCCCGTCACCTCCTCGGCATTCTCGGCGTGGCAGGCCGCGCAGACCACAAACCTTCGCAACTCTCCGGCGGCGAACAACAACGCGTGGCTGTAGCCCGGTCGCTGATGAACAATCCGGCTGTAATCTTCGCCGACGAACCTTCTGGAAACCTCGACTCGGCCAATGCCGATCAGCT
>JBGTLS010000151.1:0-2101 GCA_041744015.1 Cryomorpha sp.
GGTTTACCGGAGCTTTCCATGTTCCTCCGCGGTTTTCCGAAACGAAAATGTCAAGACCTCCCAAAGTTTGATGACCTTCACTGGAAAAATAGAGGTTACCATTTTTTGCGATATAAGGAAATACTTCATTCCCGGGAGTGTTGATTGTGTTTCCAAGATTTACTGGTTCAGACCAGGTCATACCATCGAAAGTTGTTTTATACAAATCTGAACCTCCAAATCCTCCCGGCATATCACTCGAGAAGTACAGGTTTTTCCCGTCATTTGACAAAGACGGATGTCCAACACTATACCTGGTGCTGTTAAAAGGCAATTCGACAGGATCGCTCCATTCGCCATTTACCTTGTTGCTTGAATAGAGTTGAAACTGGTTTTCATTTTTCTCATTGACCAGCTGCTTCCGCTCATTTTTCATGGCACTGCGGGTGTAGATGATCATGTTTTGTTCCTTGTTGAAAGTAGCCGGTCCATCGTGAAATTTCCCATTCAGTTTCGTAGAAAAATTTTGCGGAACATCCCAGAACCCTTCAGAATCTTTCTCCATATAAAACAGATCGAGAAACGATAATCCGGTCCATGGATTTGTAGAAGCCGCACTGAATATTTCAGTTTCTCCGGCAAAGACAAGTCCTTTTCCGTAAGGTACCGGACCAAACATAGATACGGTAAAGTCAAGTGGAAGAGGAGTTAATACGTACCCGGCTGTATCTTCTTTTAATTCGTTGTAGGCGTTTGTCGAAGCCAAAAGATCCTGAGCAAGTTGATCACCCGGATTCGTTTTCAGGTATTTCTCCAATTGAACGCGCGCCTCGTCATATTTGTTATTTTTCATCAATGTCTGGGCGTAATGCAGCTGGCTTTCACCAGTAAGACCGACAGCATTGTCCACCTCCCGAAAGTATCTTTCGGCCTCTACAGAGTTGTTTAAATTTCTGTGAGCACTGGCCAGTTTCAATTTTACATCGTTATTGTCTGGCTGGCCTCGAAGGGCTTTTTCGTACTTCTCGATAGCTTTATCATAGCTCAGATTTTCGTACAATTTGTCACCGGTTTTGATATACCCATTGGTACATCCCACCAGGATGGCAATTGCTAATACGAAAAGTAAGCGACCGGGGGAGAATTTTACTTTCATGTTTTAACTTTTAGAAATAACGTGGAGATTTGGTTTTGACTTGCCCTTTGGCAAATTTGAAGCTGAGCATGAGTTCGTGAGAACCGCTACTGTAATTACTCAGTTCTGTTGTTGTAAAATCATATGCATAACCTATTCGCAAATCAGTTCCAATATTGTATTCAAGCAAACCAATGAAGGCGTCGCCCGTACGGTAAGATGCTCCAATCCAGAACGTATTTTTTATCAACAGGTTACAATTTAAGTCGGCTTGTATCGGCGTATTATCCAGATACCGAATTAAAAAGGAAGGTTTAATCTCTAAATCTTCACTAATCCTGTAAACGTATCCTGCTGTAAGATAGGTATGTGGTTGAAAATATCGATCGCTGGTTTCGTTGATATTGAAACGAATATTCTTATCGGCAGCATAAATTGTGGGAATACTTAATCCGGCATACCACCGCTCTGAATAGAAATATACTCCGGCGCCAAATTTTGGAACAAGTTCATTGTTTACATTTTGGGAAAAAACCGGATCGCCCGCATCAAACACCCTTGTTTCTGTTAACAAAGCGGCATAGTCAGAAAAACCTGCTCTCAAACCGAAGCTCAGGCGATTGGTTCCGGATGGATTCAACAAGAGGTGGTAACTCCAATTGGCGAATATCTCCGTTTGGCGGGTGTCTCCTATTTTGTCATTCAATACCGTGAGTCCAATTCCCATAATCTCATTGGCTATCGGACCATCAATTCCGAATGTTTGGGTGGTGGGTGCCCCATCAAATCCGGCCCACTGCGCGCGGTACAATGCCGTTGCTTCCGCATAACTGTGCGTTCCGGAATAAGCTGGATTAATGAAAAGCCCGTTGAACATATATTGACTCACGAGAATTTCCTGCTGAGCCATCACAGCATTTACCGACAGGAAAAGGCCTAAAGTTATAATGATTATTTTTTTCATGTCTCTTTTTTATCTCCTTAATT
>JBGTLS010000152.1:0-1645 GCA_041744015.1 Cryomorpha sp.
TTATGTTACTGGAGGAAGGGATGCCCACCTAAGGTTTTGGGAATGGAAGGAAAACACATTCATTCAGGTTGATGCGATTCCCGCACATAATTATGCCATCTACTCTATATCAATTGGAGAGGCAGGAACTTTTGCGAGCGCCAGCCGGGACAAGACGGCCAAGGTGTGGGAGTCTGGAAGCTTGAATGCGCCTTCCCGTCTTTATCGGAAAGGAAATAAAGGACACACACATTCTGTGAATATTTGCGCTTTTTCTCCCGATGGACAAATCCTTGCGACTGCTGGTGACGATAAGTCAATCATACTTTGGACCCGCTCAGCTCAGTTGCATAATGGTCAGTCCACTTCTTAATTTAGGCGCAATCCAGGTGCTTTTAGGAGGCATAATTTCGTTGGCATCGGCCACTGCGATCAATTCTTCCTGCGAAACGGGGTGTAATGTGAATAGTGCAGTTGCATTTCCGCAATCCACCATTTTTTCATATTCATCTAAATGATCTTTTCCCGGAATGAAGCTGATACGTTTGTCTGTTTTTTGATCGAGAATTCCAAAAACAGGTTCAAGTACTTTTTTAGTCAAAATCATTGCATCTAAATGATCCACCTGTTGTGGAGCGAAAAAAGGTTCTTTTAATCTGAGGTCATACCAGCCGGACGCGAGTTTTAATCCCCAATGCCTTTTTTCTTCGGGAATTACACATTTATCCGCAGGGGTTACTTTAAAATTCACATTCAATAGCTCCAGAATTTTTTGATCATCATGAATTTTGTCTGACTTCACGAGTCGGTGAAACGGAAGAATTCGCAAATCATCTACCGATATAATGTACGCCAGGGCAAATCCGTCAAGAGAAATTTTATTGTCGGAACCGGAAATGGCAGCGCTGCGCTTTTCGTGAAGTTTTGCTGAACTCGCCATGCGGTGATGACCATCTGCTATATACAACGCTTCGATATGGGCAAAAGAATTTTGAATTTCTTTTATAAGTTCAGCGGACTGTATCAGCCACAGTCTGTGTCTGACGCTATCCGTTGTGGTAAAATCAACTTCCGGGCGCTCTGTCATTTTGACGGATAGTGTGAGTTTCAGATCCGCTTTATTTTCTGTGTATGTAAGCAATACAGGTTCTGCGTTGAAATCACAAATGTCAAGATATTTGCAAAATACGGCTTCCCTTGTGGTCAGTGTTTGTTCATGAATTTTAATTTTTCCAGTGTTGTATTCCTTTACCGAAACACCACAAATGATTCCGGAATATGATGCATCAGGTGTGATTTGTTGATATATATAGAGGGAATCAGTTTCGTCCTTTAAAAGCACATGAGCATCTAAAAACTCCTGATATTTTTTTTTGACAAGAGAAAATAGTTGGTCACTGTTCCTGGGTGATTTTTTTGGAGAATTAAATTCGGGATTGATGATGTGAATGAAAGAAAAAGGATTTTCCTGCAGTTTCCTTTTTAGATCACCGGGTTTATAGGAAACATAAGATCGGGAAGCAACGAGATGTGCTTTATCGTTTGCCGGCCTTACGGCGCGAAATGGAATAATTTCGGTCATTGATCATCTATTTTCAGCAGCGAAAATAAGTTATTCTGCAGCATTGGATGGTATTCAATAAAAAAAGCCGTCTCGTCGCATAGC
>JBGTLS010000153.1:0-3214 GCA_041744015.1 Cryomorpha sp.
AGTGTACTCGGCGATCTAAACAAGCAACAAAAAGAATATGTGCGCTCTACAGTGGGCCGCGGAAAAAAAGATTCTGTATTCACATTTGAAAATTTCCGACCTCAATTTTTGCGGATTGCACAGGATGATAAAATTCGGTATGCGCAGCCAATTTCACGTTACAATCCGGCCACAGGTCTTTTTGATATTGACATCAACGTCAGAAGAGAACGTGATTTAACGGCCTATTTTGGTGGCAACTTTTCCTCCAGACCGATTAACGTAGGTTATGTGGGTTTGAAGTACAATATTTTTGGGAGAACCTCAGCCAGCCTGATGGCAAACAGTTATTTTGGAAAGTTTTATGGATCCGGATCTCTTCGGGCTAAAATTGACTATGGTGGATTAAAAAGATTGAGCCTCGAGCCTCATTTGGTGCTCAACCGTTGGGACTATTTCAGGAGTTACGCCACATTTTTCGAACCGTCCCGGCCCTCCTTTATTGTAAAGAATGAAGCTTATGGCGGTTTGGGTGTTGCATCGCCCTGGAGAAACAATACAGTAGTCAGAGCCGACATCAGATATGGTGAAACCCAGGACCGATATTATCAGACCGAGAACTTCTCGGCACAGGACACCACCGACATCACCACCTTTGCAATGGGAACTTTCGGAATTGGTCTGGACAGAAATACGTTGAATTACAAAATATATGCTACGAGAGGAACCCGATTAGAGATTTCGGGAAGGGCTGTTCTTGGAAATGAAATTACGGATTACGGCACCACCCTACCCGAATTGGATAGCACAATAACAGATACGCACTCATGGATTGAACTGAAAGCCCGCTACGAAAATTTCTTTTTGCATCTGGGAAGATTGACAATCGGCGCTGAAATTGAAGGTCTTTATTCCACAAAACCATTTTTTGACAACTATACAGCCTCGGTCATTTCAGCGCCTGCCTATCAACCTATTCCAGAGAGTAAAACAATCTTTTTAGAAGAATTCCGCGCAGTTCAGTATGCCGCCTTTGGCTTGAAAACAGTGATCGCCATCAGAAAAAACCTGGATTTCAGGCTGGAGGGATATGCTTTCCAACCTGGTCAAAGTATTCTCAGGAATGAAAATAACGATGCTGTTTTTTCTAAACCTTTTTTTGACCGCTATTATATCGCAGCCAGTGCACTCGTTTTCCAAAGCCCTTTGGGGCCGGTAAGTCTGAATCTCAATTATTACGACAACAATCCCGAACGGCCCTGGAGCTTTTTCTTCAATTTTGGATTCACCATTTTCAACAAGAGCATCTATGAGCTCTGATCCTGGTTGAAAACTGACTTATGCCTGCGCTGTTGGTCCACCAAATCCCATAGGAAAACCACCGCCTTCCTGAATCTTGGAGTCTGAAATATGACCGTGCACAGCCTCGTATTTTTCAATATTGTCCTGCAGTGCCCGAAGCAATCTTTTGGCGTGTTGCGGGGTGAGGACAATTCTTGACTTAACACGTGCCTTGGGCATTCCCGGCATCACGCGCACAAAATCCACGACGAATTCTGCATTGGAATGGGTAATGATCGCAAGGTTGGAATAAATACCATCTGCGATTTCTTCATTCAATTCGATGTTGAGTTGGTTCGGGTTCTTATCAGTTTTTTGATCTGCCATGATATTTAATGTTAAGTTTAAAAAAAAGCCTCCCTGATGGGAGGCTTTTGGAAATTAATAAAAAGGATTAACTCAATTCTTCTTCTGCCACTTTGTTGTCAGTGAGCAGCTTTTCGTAATCGTCTTTCGAACCTACGTTTACCTTATTGAAATGGCGGATACCAGTACCTGCCGGAATTAGGTGACCTACGATTACATTCTCTTTCAATCCAAGCAGGTCATCCCGTTTGCCACTTACAGCAGCCTCGTTGAGCACTTTCGTCGTCTCCTGGAAAGATGCAGCAGAGATGAATGACTTGGTTTGAAGCGATGCACGGGTGATACCCTGGAGTACAGGACGCGAAGTTGACGAAACAGCTTCACGGGCTTCCACCAATCTTTGATCTTTTCGTCGCAGTTGTGAGTTCTCATCGCGAAGTCTACGCGCTGATAGAATCATTCCTGGCTTCAATGTAGCGGATTCTCCGGCATCGACAACGATTTTCATTCCGAACAGGCCATCGTTCTCGGTCATAAAGTCGAGTTTCTCAACAATCTGATTCTCCAACAAACGTGTATCTCCCGGATCTTCAATTTCCACTTTTCGCATCATCTGTCGGACAATTACTTCGAAGTGTTTGTCATTGATTTTTACACCCTGAAGTCGGTAAACCTCCTGAACTTCATTTACGAGATATTCCTGCACCTTGGTAGGACCTTCGATTGCGAGAATATCACTTGGTGTGATGGCACCATCAGAAAGCGACTGTCCTGCACGGACAAAGTCGTTTTCCTGTACAAGGATGTGCTTTGAAAGAGATACGAGATATTTTTTGGTCTCTCCGGTTTTGCTCTCTACGACAATCTCGCGGTTACCCCGTTTGATTTTTCCATAGGTCACAATTCCATCAATCTCACTGACTACTGCAGGGTTCGAAGGATTACGCGCCTCAAACAGCTCGGTAATCCTCGGCAAACCTCCGGTAATGTCACCAGATTTTCCGGAAACCCGTGGAATCTTGGCAAGAATAAATCCGGCACCGACGTCAATTCCTTCCTGAACGCTCACGTGAGCTCCAACCGGAAGGTTGTAAGTCCGGATCATTTCTTTGGTCTTTTTGTCGACAATATGGATCGCTGGATTTTTCTTTTTGTCTCTTCGCTCTGTAATTACTTTTTCACGGTAACCAGTCTGCTCATCGACCTCTTCACGGAAGGTAATACCTTCCTCGAAGTTTTCAAATTGAATAACTCCGGTTCCTTCAGAAATAAATACGGCGTTATATGGATCCCATTTACAAATGGTATCTCCTTTTTTCACTTTCTGACCTGGTTGAACGAAAAGTTCCGCACCATAAGGGATATTATTGGTTGCGATGATTACTCCCGTTTTCTCGTCAATCAGTCTTAGTTCACCGGAACGTCCAACAACAATGGTTTTCTTTGAACCATCTTTGCCCTCCTGCTCCACCGCACGCAATTCATCCACTTCGAAGATTCCATCTGCTTTTGCGCGGATCTCCGCCTCGTCAGCAATATTGGAAGCTGTACCACCGACGTGGAATGTACGCAGGGTAAGCTGTGTTCC
>JBGTLS010000154.1:0-4295 GCA_041744015.1 Cryomorpha sp.
TCTGCCATTTTTATCGTGGATATCAACAAGGAGAACATTGCTTTGCTAGAAGCTAAAAAGCTTAATATTCCAACTTTTGCCATGGTCGATACCAATTCTGACCCGACAAAAGTTGATTTCCCAATACCCTCAAATGACGACGCTTCAAAATCGATTGCGGTGATCATGGAGCACATTGCGAAAGCACTCAATGAAGGTCTCTCAGAGCGCAAAACCGATAAGGACAAGCCAAAAGCTGAAAAGACAGAAAAAGCTGAGAAAGCTGAGAAATCAGAGAAATCAGAAAAGACAGAAAAAGAATCTGCATAATCAGGTTTATTCACAACCCTATATTATACAAAGAATATGAATATCACTGCTGCTGACGTTAATAAACTGAGAAAGCAAACAGGTGCCGGAATGATGGATTGCAAAAGCGCCCTTGTGGAAGCGAATGGCGATTTTGATCTGGCTGTGGACATCCTGCGCAAAAAAGGACAGAAAGTGGCTGCAAAGCGTAGCGACCGGGATGCTACAGAAGGTGTCGTTCTTGCGAAAACGTCAACTGACGGCAAACTGGGAGCAATCATTGTTCTGAATTGCGAAACAGATTTCGTGGCCAAGAATGACGATTTCACAAAATTCGCTGAGAATATTCTGGAAATCGCCGTTTCGAACAAACCATCTTCTATCGAAGAATTGAAATCTTTGAAGTACAATGGTTCCGGTCTTACCATTGGTGAGAAAATCATTGAGCAAACCGGCGTTATCGGTGAGAAAATTGATTTGTCGGGTTACGACACCATCAAAGCGGATACTGTAATCACTTACATTCACCCGGGAAATAAACTGGCATCAGTTGTCGGTTTGAATAAGACTGGTGACTTTGCATCTGTTGGCCGCGATGTAGCAATGCAGGTTGCCGCCATGGCTCCCGTTGCTCTCGATAAAGAAGGTGTTTCGAAAGAAATCATCGACAAAGAAATTGAAGTTGGTAAGGACCTCGCCATTCAGGAAGGCAAACCAGCGGATATGGCAGAGAAAATCGCCCACGGTCGCCTGAACAAATTCTTTCAGGAGAATACCTTGCTGAATCAGGCATTTATCAAAGACAATAAAAAGACCATCAAACAATATCTCGGTGAAACCGAGAGCGGATTGAGCGTAACATCGTTCCTTCGCTTCTCGCTAAGCTAAGCACATCAAGGACCCAAAAAGGAGAGACAATGTTCTCTCCTTTTTTTTGTCTAATTTTCGCCAGTTTTACGCATACCCCCTACAAATTATGAAATACAAGCGCATTCTTCTCAAACTCAGTGGTGAAGCACTAATGGGTGAAAAACAGTTTGGGATAGACAACAACAGATTGGCGCAGTATTCCAACGAAATCAAAGCAATTCACGAAATGGGTGTGGAGATCGCCATCGTCATCGGAGGTGGAAATATTTTTCGCGGACTTCAGGCTGTGGAGGGTGGTATGGAAAGGACTCAGGGAGATTATATGGGCATGTTGGCCACTGTTATTAATGGCATGGCGCTTCAATCTTCACTGGAAGTTCTCAACCTTAAAACACGTTTAATGTCGGCGATCAAAATGGAACAGGTTGCGGAATCTTTTATACGCCGCCGCGCTGTTCGTCATCTGGAAAAAGGCAGAATTGTCATTTTTGGGGCGGGTACCGGAAATCCTTATTTCACAACAGATTCCGCAGCATCTCTCCGTGCTATTGAAATAGAAGCGGACGTCATTCTTAAGGGCACGCGCGTGGATGGCATTTATACAGCCGACCCGGAAAAAGATAAAACGGCAACAAAATACAATACCATCACTTTCACGGAAGTGTATGAAAAAGGGCTCAATGTAATGGACCTTACCGCTTTTACACTGTGCAACGAAAACAAACTCCCCATCATTGTATTTGATATGAATAAACCGGGCAACCTGAAGCGCGTCGTGACTGGCGAGGCGGTGGGTACACTCGTGAACTTTTAAATTTTAGTTTAGAATGGATCCCTTTGTAGAAGAAATCACGGAAGCCGCAGTAACGGCAATGAAAAAAGCCCTTACACACCTTGAAACAGAACTGGTGAAAATCAGGGCGGGTAAAGCTTCTCCTTCTATGGTCGACTCGGTACGGGTAGACTATTACGGCTCGATGGTGCCCATGAGTCAGGTGGCGAATGTCAATACCCCCGACCCCAAAACCATCACCATACAACCCTGGGAAAAGAAAATGATCGAACCGATCGAGAAAGCCATCACCTACGCCAACCTTGGTTTGAATCCACAGAACAATGGCGACATCATCATCATATCAGTACCACCTCTCACCGAAGAACGTCGGAAAGATCTGGTGAAAAAAGCACGTGCTGAGGCTGAATTTGCCAAAGTGGGAATTCGAAACGCACGGAAAGAAGCCAATGACGAACTCAAAAAACTCCAAAAGGATGGTTTGAGCGAGGATGTGGTGAAAGTAGGTGAAACTGAGATCCAAAAACTGACGGACGAGTACAATGCCAAAGCCGAAGCGGAGGTGGTCCGAAAGGAAAAGGACATCATGACTATCTGATTTTATCGCAGGGTATGCCATTCCGGTAATTGAAATATTCGTGATCTTCTGATAAATTTTGAACGAATGATCTCAAAAAAAACTTTCAACTACGCCCAAACCCGGGTTCCTTCCGAGCAATTTTTACAGATATCTATCTCACTTCTGGAGCGCAACAAACTGCTCCGAAAAGCGTCATAACGCTCTCCAAACCATATTTCCCGAAAAGAACTTTCACCGATCCGGCCCATTTCGTGGGTGGCATCCTTGTCAAAACAGCAAGGAACCATACGGCCATCCCAGGTCAGTACGCAGGACTGCCACATTTTCCAGCACTGATTTGAAAGGTTGTTCTTTATGCTGAATGTTCCATCAGTTTGTTCTTCATAACGCGCATATTTGTCGATTGTCGGTATAAGCGGGTTGCCATTTTTAAAGTCGTAAACCTGGGCTGTCTTGAACAACACACCGTCAACACCCATCTTTTTTCCAAGGGCTTTAACATCGTCGATCTGATGTTCATTTGGTTTCACCACAAGAAATTGGAAATAAACGAGGGGGAAACGGGATCGAAGTTGTTTCCTGGCTTCAAGGATTCGCGCTGTTCCTTCGAGCACTTTATCCAATGTTCCATTTTTTCGGTATTGCTCATAAACTTCCTGAGTAGTACCGTCGATTGATATGATGAGCTGATTGAGTCCACTCTCCACAATTTCTCCGGCTGTGCGCTCATTGATAAAGTGCGCGTTGGTACTCGTGGCGGTGAAAATGCCGCGTTCGGATGCCATTCGGATAAGGGAAATCATCTTTGGATGGATGAAAGGCTCTCCCTGAAAATAGAAAGTGAGATACTGCAGATAACTTCCGATTTCATCCAGTACGTTGCCAAGCAGATCGATTTGCAAGTTGCCCGTAGGTCTTGAAAATTTCTTTAATCCACTGGGACATTCCGGGCAACCGAGGTTGCAGGCTGTGGTGGGTTCAATTGAAATGGAAGCGGGCATAGCCCATTGGTAAGGCTTTTTGCGAAAGCGGGAATAATGGTAACCTGCAAGCAATGCCGCACTGTTGGAGACCCTTTTCGCGGAAGCGTGTTTTAAAAAATACGTCGATTGTTCCAGAATGGGATTGCGCACCGTCCAAAGGTAATCCACAGCCATGTATATCCCAACCCTTGTTAAGAACACGGCTGTCTGATAATCTATCTTATATTTGTCGGCCTTATGCACTGCAAATCACATGTGGGAAAGAATATCCGGAATTATACTTAGGAATCGACTGGCTTTGCTGGTAGGTGTGGGAGTTATCACGATTTTCATGGCTTTCAATGCCCGGTCGGTGACAATGAGCTATAAATTCGGAGGCATTCTGCCCAAGGATGACAGCACACAGGTCGAATACGACCGGTTTACCAAGCGGTTTTCTGAAGACGGAAATATTCTGGTGATTGGGGTGAAAGGAGAGAAACTTCACACATATCCTACGTTTTCAGATTGGTATACCCTCGGAAATACACTAAAGGCTGTTAATGGTATTGACAGTGTGTTTTCAGAAGCACATCTGTTTAATGTGAGCAAACATCCTACAGAGAAGCGATTTGTGTTGAATAAGGTCGTGAACCGACGGCCGGAATCACAGGAAGAGGTTGATAGTCTGAAGGCGATCATTCAGTCATTGCCATTTTACCGCGACCTTTTGTACAATGAAAGCACCAATGCCAGCCTGATGATGCTCTTCGTCAACCGGGAAAAGTTTCAGACAGAATCA
>JBGTLS010000155.1:0-1560 GCA_041744015.1 Cryomorpha sp.
GATACCTTCACGGATCAGAATTATTGTGCAACTTGTCGTAGTGGCATCTCTTGTAATTCTCGTGAATGAAACCCTGAAGGCTTTTATGCCTGATATAAGCGAACGACTCTCGGTATTCGTAGGACTGATAATCACAAATTGTATCATTATGGGGCGTTTTGAAGCCTTCGCAATGGGCAACAAACCTTTTCCATCTGCCCTTGATGGTATCGGAAATGCCATCGGTTATGCCTGGATACTGGTAGCTGTCGCTGTGGTGCGTGAAGTATTCGGATCAGGTGCCATTAGCTTTCCCGGTATTGGTCAGATAAAATTCATACCGCAGGGATTTTTTGATTTCGGATATATGAACAACAACTTTATGATTCTGCCACCTATGGCGCTGATCGTAGTAGGCGTAATCATCTGGATTCAGCGTGCACGCAATACCAAATTGATAGAAGAGAACTAAGCAAATAAGCAAGGATATGGAATCACTGAATATATTTATCAAGTCGATCTTTATCGACAACATGATTTTCGCCTACTTCCTGGGTATGTGCTCTTATCTGGCCGTATCCAAGACTGTGAAAACAGCTGTAGGTTTGGGTTTTGCCGTTATTTTCGTTTTGGGAATTACGGTACCTCTTAACTTTTTGATCGAAAATTATTTGCTGAAGGAAGGCGCCCTCGCTTGGATAGACCCAAGTATGGCCAACATTGACCTGAGCTTTTTGAGTTTTATAATGTTCATCGCAGTTATTGCTTCGATGGTACAGTTGGTCGAGATGATTGTAGAGAAATTTGCACCCGCACTTTACGGGGCACTCGGGATATTTCTCCCACTGATCGCTGTAAATTGCGCCATCCTCGGTGGGTCTCTTTTTATGCAGGAACGACAGTATGCCAACATTGCCGATGCCACCGTATTTGGTCTTGGTTCTGGGGTGGGCTGGTTTCTGGCTATCGTATTCATCGCGGCCATCCGTGAGAAAATTAGGTATTCGAATGTTCCTGCCCCACTGCGTGGCCTGGGTATCACATTTATTATCACAGGCCTCATGGGTATCGGGTTCATGTCCTTTATGGGAATTGAACTTTAAGTAGACACAAATTGTTTGAACTGATAAAGAAATAATCAAATGACCGTTACAATAATTGCCACCATCGGCGTCTTTCTAGTAATCACCCTGCTCCTGGTGGCCCTTTTGCTTTTCGCAAAATCGAAACTCTCGCCTTCCGGACTCGTGAAGCTTGAGATCAATGGAGAAAAAACCATCGAAGTGGAAGCCGGAAGTACCATTCTTACCACGCTCGGAGAAGCTAAAATATTCCTTCCTTCAGCATGCGGTGGGGGTGGGACATGCGCTATGTGCAAATGCCAGGTGATCGAAGGTGGCGGAGAGATTCTTCCTACGGAAGAACCCTATTTTTCACGTAAAGAAATCGCTGAAGACTGGCGCCTTGGATGCCAGGTGAAGGTGAAGCAGAACATGAAAATTCAGATTCCCGAAGAAATTTTTGGAATCAAAAAATGGGAATGCGAAGTGGTGTCAAACTACAGTGTAGCATCCTTTATCA
>JBGTLS010000156.1:0-3323 GCA_041744015.1 Cryomorpha sp.
GGTGTACGGGCCACCGGAAGCAAGCAACGTCGGGCTGCCGGAGGGCTGAATCTGCCAGGTGGTTTCAGACCCCCAGCAGTCGAGGAGGATATCGAGAGAAATCTGCTGTCCGTCGAGTGCCACTTCAAATGAGGAATTGGCCGAATTGTTTGCAGGGTTTTCGTCTGATTGACCGTTTACAGCCCAAATCGTAGCCGTGAACTGATAAGAACCGCTCGACGTTACTGAAACGGCAGGCAAATTCACCGCTGTGCTGGTACCTGTATTTAAATTGCCGATCCAGACAAAACTTGAAGTGGGTTGACCAGAAATCCCGTAATTGATAGAAACTGAGGTCAGATTATTTGCACCAGCGTTAAAGAGCGTAACCACGGGAATAAATTCTGACTCGTTGCAGTATACGCCTTCGGGGTTTCCCACTCCGGTGAGTGCTGCATCCAGATCCACCTGAGGTGCGCAGGCATCCATGGCAAGATCCAGCGCATTTTTCACATTCAATCTCCCTCCGGTAACTGTTTGGGTGGCCAATTGAGACACCGGATCCACGCCATTGAAAATATAATTTCGAACATTGTCTGCCGCTACCTGTGGACTAGAAAGTGCTAAATTTGCAAGTTCACTGCATGGTGCTGAGTAAACGAGTGCTATGGCACCAGCTACACACGGACTGGCAAATGAAGTACCGCTGGTAGAGCTGTAAGAAGAACTTCCTGAGGGCAAAAACACCGAACTTCCCGGCGCCGCAAGGTCAATGGTAGTGGCCCCATAAGCTGCGAATGTTCTCTGATCATTGTTGTTGGTGGAGGTGACAGACACCATATACGGACTACCACACCCTGTGGGCATATCGCCCACCACATCAATATTTACATTATTATTGGCCGTCGCTCCACAATTTAAGATTCCCACTTCGCCCAGATCGTCGTAGTAATTGCACCAAACCGGGTAATTCAATGGATTGGCATAGTCAATTCCCCATGAAGCATTTGTTGCAACTACGAATGCGCCTTGTGCACCATTCGTGTTGTTGTAAATGTTTCGCATGGTGTGGGGATAAGCATAGGCTGCGATGACATTCGACTCCGTAAGCGAACCGATTTGGACCTGCATGATTTTTACGTCCCAATTGACTCCCGATCCACCGATTCCATTGTTGCCCTTTGCTCCGATCATCCCTGATACAGCAGTGCCATGACTTCCGAATTGGATATTATCTGAGTTATTGGAAGGTCTCCAACCATCGTAATCATCTACGTAACCATTTCCGTCGTCATCAATTCCATTGTTGGGAATCTCCGCAGTATTCCTCCAATGATTGGCAATCAAATCCACGTGGTTGTAATTTGTTCCGCCTGGTTCAATTACGCAAACCACAATTTCATCACCATTCGCAGTTGTGCCTCCCGTAGTAATGTCCCATGCAAGGTCGCTGTCGATGTCTTTGCCATTGGGATTTACATGGTGCCACTGAGAACCCAATTGGGGATCGTTTGGTACATTTCGTTCCTGTACATAATGATTAAACTGTGCAGCCCGCACCATTTCGTCACCGGCGATCAGTTTGAGAATATCCTTGTCGGCAATTGCCGCCGGATCGAAAGTGAAAAGGTGAATATTGGACAATTCGGAAAGCATTTGTTGGTGTTTGAATCCATTGTCCAATGCAGGGTCGGCATTATAACGGGACGACAACAGGTCAGGTGAAACACCTTTGTGCAACATCACAATAAGTTCTCCTTCTACGTAAGGGGTTTCCTGTGCAAAGACAGGACTTGAAATCAACGCAGACAGCGTTAAAAAAGCGGTTAGAATTTTAAGCATCAGTTAAATGGTTAATACGCTGAAGCGCAGTTTAAAATTTGGATTGCGAAATATACGCATTCCATTTTCGGAAGTCAAGAATCATTACCCGACTTTAGAGATTAAATATAATCAGACTAACCGGGTAGTGAGAACAGACTGAAAACAACAACACCAAAAACTTGCAACTAAAAAATTAGTTTATAAACTAAATTATTAGTTCATTTGTATTATGAAAGAATTAACACGGGCTGAAGAACAAGTAATGCATATCCTTTGGGATCTTGAAAAAGCCTTCATAAAAGATATTCTGGAACGATTTCCCGACCCGAAACCAGCGTACAATACCGTTTCCACCATTGTTCGCATTTTAGAAACCAAGGGATTTATAGCCCACGAGGCATTTGGTAAAAGTCATCAGTATTATGCGCTGATTCCAAAAGACGACTACCGAACCTTCAGTATGTCAAGAATGGTGGAGGGATATTTTGGAGGTTCGGCTTCCAAAATGTTCTCCTTTTTTGTAAAAGATCAAAACATCGATGCGAACCAGCTTGAGGAACTACTCGACATCATTGAAAAAGCCAAAAACGAAAAGTGATGAATACCTACATGACGGCCATCTTCGAAATCAACCTTTACCTGCTCCTTTTTGCGGTAGCTTATTTTGTTTTCTTTAAAAATCTCACATTTTTTAAAATAAATCGGTTCATCATGCTCGGTTTAGTCATTTCGGCCTGTGCGATACCTTTCATACAAATGCCTGCTATCTATGTTAACAGCAATGTATTTACATTTCACCTGAATGAAGTCCTCATCGGACAAGGCTCAGCGATAAGCAGTACAACTTCTGGATTTAATTCTCTGGACGTTTTGGGAATAATATATTTAACCGGGGCTGCAGTTACCACATTGTTTCTGGTATTTCAATTGGTACTCACTTGTATTTTGGTCAGAAACAGTCGAAAAATATCGACACCAAATGGCACGGAGGTATATACTTCCAACCAAAATTCTACTGCGAGTTTTTTTCGCTATTTGTTCTGGAGCAGTCAACCAGAGACAGAACACATGCCCTGGATACGCGAACACGAAATGGTACATATGCGGGAACTTCACAGTGCTGATGTGATCTTCATGCGCTTCGTCCGAATCTTTTGTTGGTTCAATCCCGCCATTTATTTGCTTGAAAAAGCCATGGAAACAAACCACGAATACCTTGCAGATGAAGTTGTCTCGAAACGATTTAATGACACGTATAATTACAGCCGCATTTTACTGAGTGAGGCCCTCGGCATCAACAAAAAAATTCTGGCGCACCATTTTGCAAAATCAAACCTTCTAAAATCACGAATCATGATGTTAAACAAATCAAAGTCAAAAAACAGTTCTGTGGCCAAATACCTTTTAGTTCTACCGCTTTTAGGCGCAGGGCTGCTGTTTCACGCCTGTACCGAAGACAAATCTGAAGTGGCTGGGCCAGTTGGAACGAGCACCACAAAAATTGTGGACGCTCCCGTTTT
>JBGTLS010000157.1:0-3471 GCA_041744015.1 Cryomorpha sp.
AGCCATGCGAAATTCAAAACCAACGTTGCCAATGACGGGTACCATTTCAGGGTGAACATTTCCCAAACCCGGATTATTGGCGCTGAAATCTTCATTTAAAACGTCAATCTGAGAGTGTATCTGAGCAGTAGAAATATTTTCAATGCCGTCCGTATGGACTACATGAAATACAACAGGGATGATATATACATCACCATCCTTCTCAAGATTTCCTTGAAAAGTCTTTGTAAAATGTTCCAATTCTTCCCGTGCCGCCTCAGCATCAGCCTCCGCTCCGGGAATATTGTCAAACATTAATTGCTTAAAATAGTTGGTGCCGCATTTTTCTCCGGCATGGGCATGGTTATGATCCTGTGCCTGAGCTGTGAAACTTACTGCTAATCCTAAAAACAGCGTCCACAAAGGTCGAAGTGAAGTCATAAAAACGAAGAGTTGATTAAAAATGAGGTGTTAAAGCTAAGCAAAAAATGGTTAGAAGCCGAAAGGCGCTTATACTAAAACGGACCAATCTTATACAAAAAAAACATAAAATACCCTCCAATGATTCTTCCAATAGAACTTGCGCACTTTCGGATTTTCGATCAATCACGATGCCTCAGAACTTGAAATAATTCTGCAGAGATCAATAAAATAATACCGGCCAGGTGATCAGAGTTGCAATTTATGAGCGCCACCTAAAACACGCTGATAAGATGGCCATTTTCATGAAATCCAATCAGAAATCAGATGATGATCTCCCCTGCATTTTTATTTTTGGATTGGAATCCCAACATAAAAATCATTAACTCAGAAATACAGCTTAACTCAATGCCTGGTCTAAGTCTTCGATCAGATCGTTCACATCTTCCACGCCCACACTCAGACGAATGAGCGAATCGAGAACCCCGGATTTTTTGCGAATATCAGCTGGAATAGAAGCATGGGTCATCGTAGCCGGATGGCCAATGAGGGATTCGACGCCACCCAGTGATTCTGCCAAACTAAAGAGCTTGCAGTTTGCCACCATTTTGTGTGCCTCTTCTATGGAATCTTTTTTCAGCGTGAATGACACCATCCCTGTGAAACCGCGCATTTGTTTTTTCGCGATTTCGTGATTCGGATGCTCGGGTAAACCCGGATAATAGACCTTGTCCACTGCCTTGTGAGAGGTGAGCCATTTGGATATTTTCTCTCCATTTTCGCAATGCCGCTGCATACGCAAATGGAGGGTTTTAACACCACGCAGTACCAAAAATGAATCCTGAGGACCACAAACGGCGCCTGAGGAATTTTGTATCCTGTAAATTTCGGCAGCTATTTCTTCATCATTGGTACAAAGCGCACCCATCACCACGTCGCTGTGTCCACCCAAATATTTGGTAACTGAGTGCATCACCACATCTGCACCCAAATCCAGCGGATTTTGGAGGTAAGGTGTTGCAAATGTATTGTCCACGGCCAACATGGCATTTGACTTTTTGGCGACAGCAGCCACTGCAGCAATGTCAATAATATTCATCATTGGGTTGGTGGGGGTCTCCACCCAAAACAATTTGGTCTTTTTGTTCACGAGTTTCTCCACCGCTGCAATATCGTTCATCGCAGTATAGTGGAACACAATTCCGTATTTAGCAAATATGGTGTTGAAAAGACGATATGACCCACCGTATAAATCATGGGTACTGATCACTTCATCACCCGGGCTAAGTATTTTCAAAAGCGTATCCATTGCCGCAAGGCCACTCGCAAAACAGGCCCCAAATTTCGCATTCTCCAACGCCGCCAGGTTGGCCTCCAGTGCAGCGCGCGTCGGATTTTGTGTTCGGGAATATTCATAACCCTTGTGAATGCCCACACCGCTTTGTACATATGTAGACGTTTGATAAATTGGGGTCATAATAGCGCCGGTGGCGATATCAGGCTCAACTCCGGCGTGAATGGCTTTGGTGGCAAATTTCATAAATCTGTAAAAACTTTAAATCGTTAAGTGTGCAAAGGTAAAACTATTCAGGCCGCGGTTTATTTCCCGTCCTGGTAGCTTTGGACGTGGCACGGATCCATCGGGGCAAAATCACCACGCCAATAAACAAATAAGGGTAATAAGAAATTAATCGCCACAACAAAGCCATCGCACCCACAAGCCCGAGGGGTATAAACTCTTTGAGAAATCCAGAAAATGCAAACTCGGCCACGCCTGCACTTCCTGGAGTTGGGCTGATCAACATGATAACCCACATGACCAACTGACGCGCGTATATTAGCATATGGTCAGCGAATGAGGACACCAATGCATTATTCGGATTGACAAAAGCCAAAATCATAAAATTAACGACCCAATATCTTGCGGTCCATGAGATGAAGGTAGCACCGAAAGACTTCACCCAATATTCCAGAGGCTTGCCTTTTAATTCTTTACTCGTAGTAATAATGTCATCGCCTATTTCAATGACCTGATATCTCCAACGGCGAAGTATGGGAAGCCGAAATATTTGCAGAAGAATGTATTTCAGCGTGCGCGGCAAATAAAAAATACCTATTAAAATAATAGAGGTCAGAATACAGATAAAAATATATCCGATCCAAAAAATACCCCTCGTGCCAAACGTGGTTCCGAATAACGACATTTCAAGACTGACTGGAAAAAGGTTGGAAGTCCCGACAAACAATAATACCACGATGACCATGGTAATATAAAAGAGTTCGTCGAGCAGGGCTGAGACCATAACAATGGCCGTACTCTTTCCCAGTTTGATTCCTTCCCTGTTGAGAATAAACATGGCCACACCAGACCCTCCAACTACGCTCGGCGTAAGTGCCGAAGCAAATTCCCAAAGCATGATAACCCGGAAGCTGCGGCCCCACGAAAGGACCCCATCGGTAAGTATTCGAATACGGTACATATACGCAAGGTCGCGCATGGCCATGGCAATGAGCGCCATGAAAATCCACAAAGTACTGTTCCAGGTCCAGGTAATATCTCCCAGGGTATCCTTGTAGGTTCGCATGCGATGGGTGCCGGAACAATCGTCAACCATGGCGAATTCATCCTCATTGGTGTAATCAGGTATTCCTTCACCATTGTCTCCAACCCAGATATATTCGCCACAAACCCCGTCCAGGACTTCTTCGAACCGCGTATCAGTGAGATTCAGATATAATAAAAAGGCCGCTACAGCCAGGCCAAGAGCTACCGGAAGAATTATCTTCCTGGGCCTTAGCTTATTCAGTATATCCCTTTCCCTATCTCTCAATTTAAAACATGTCTAATCATGAAGCGGATAAAAACCGCCGTAATTTTGTCTGGCAAGCGGTCAAAATTAAATTAAACCTTTCGTATCCCATGAAGAATTTCTATTACCTGAAGTCATGCACAACCTGTCTGAAAATATTGAAAGAACTTAAACCGGGAGAAAACTTTAAATTGAGAGAGATTAAGTCCCAACCACTCACCCTTCCCGAATTGGAGAGACTGGCGAAAAAATCAGGATCGTA
>JBGTLS010000158.1:0-5979 GCA_041744015.1 Cryomorpha sp.
AAGGCACCACGGTGTCATCAGATTTTTGTCTGGCTCCGGGTTGTTATACATTTACCATATTCGATAGTTTTGGTGATGGACTTGCCGGATCGGGGTATACGTTCTGCGGGGTTGATGGAGACTATACCATTACGGGGGCTGACGGCACCGTGCTGGTGAGCATGCCGGTGGCCAACTTCGGTTCGCAGGCTATACATAATTTCTGTATTGAAGAGGTTGATCCAACCGTCCCCTGCACAGCGCCTTATCCGCAGGTAACGGGATTGACGTCCACTGTCCAGTCAAATGGAGTTGTACTTACATGGAATCCGATTCCCGGTTCGCTTGGCTGTCAGATTGAAGGAGGACTCAATGGGTCTCCGAGTCTGCAGCAGTTTCAGGTGATTCAGAATGAACTTTCGACCTTCTTTGTCCCGGCCAGTCAATTGCCATTGGCAAATCAAACCTACCGGTGGCGAGTGAGATGTGGTTGTTCTCTAAACCCGCCAATAGCAGGGCCGTGGACGCCATTTTCAACTTTTTTCTGGCCGGCTTCAGGTTCCAAATCTCTTGCGGCTGACCATTTCCGGAAAGAATTGGAAATTTTCCCCAATCCCACCTCAGGCAGGCTGGTTGTAAGCTATGAACTAACCAGTTCATCTCCCGTTACAATCCAGATTTTCAACATGGTGGGACAATTGGTATTTACAGAAATGCAGATACTGGACAGTGGCCTGCAGGACATACGTCTGGATTTAGCAAATCTCTCTGCGGGAATTTATCTTTTTCAAATAGATACGCCAACTCAATCACCGGAGACTGCCAGATTGGTTATTTCCAAATAACTATTTCGTCCAATTCTCTGAATTTCAATGCGGCTTTTAAACAATGATGCTGAAATTCAAACCACATCAATTAGAACCATGTTTATGAAAAAATTACTTGTAACAGCCATTATAGGAGTCGCTTTGATTATGAGCAACTCTCTGATTGCACAAACACTCACACATATTGCCCCGAAAAGTTCTTTATCAAAATCCGATTTACAGAATCCTGAAGTGCGCGTGCTTCCAGTCCCCGATTTGAAAAAACTGGGTTTGGAAGACGAACAAACGAGCAAAGATCATTCAGGACCGTGGAGGTTTGGCTATCCTACCGAGGTGGCTTTGAGCATCAATGATTTTGGAACCTGGCAGGAAGCTTACGGCGGCGGTCGAATCTGGCGCGTTACTTTTTCCGCGAAAGATGCGCTGACATTGAACGTATTCTTCGATCATTTCTATTTGCCGGAAGGCGCCACCATCCATATCTACAATGATGATCAAACCATTGTGGATGGTGCTTATACGCATCTCAACAACCAGCCCGACTTTCTGCTGGCTACTTTGCCTGTGCAAAGCAATAGTATCACCATTGAATATTTCGAACCGAATGACAAAACGGGTGAAGGAGTGATTACAATTGGTTCGGTGATATATGGATACCGGGCCATTCAGCCGTTTTTCGATTCAATTTGGGCGGAAGCCAAGGCCCTTAATGATGCAGGAGCCTGTAATTACGACACCAAGTGTTCCACCCTTCCGGGAAATCCTTTTGGATCGCCAGGGGAGTGGAACGAGCAGATCGCTTCTGTGGGTATTATGATGAGCGGGGGCTCCGGATTTTGTTCCGGTGCGCTCGTGAATAATACTTTAAATGATGGTACACCATATTTCCTATCGGCGAGACACTGTGGTACTTCAGGCGGCGGGGGAATTACATTTATGTTTGGCTGGGAATCGCCGACCGCTGTTTGCGCCGTAAATGGCAACAGCTCAAATGGACCCACAACAAATACAATCAATGGTGCTACGCTTAGGGCAAGCAGGAGTGGCTCGGATTTCGCTCTGTGGCAATTGAATTCACCCATTCCGCTGTCCTATAATGTGTATTACGCCGGTTGGGACAGGTCTGGAACCGCTCCAACAGCCGTAACAGGAATTCACCATCCGAGGGGAGATGTGAAAAAAATATGTCTGGATACAGACGGTCCTTTTCAAACAACTGCGGGTGGTGCCCAGGTGTGGTGGATCAACAATTGGGAATTTGGTGTGACCGAACCAGGCTCTTCAGGCTCTCCCATCTTTGATCAAAACAAACGCATCGTAGGTCAGCTTTACGGAGGTCTTGCAGCTTGTTCCGGCACTTCAAACAATGGGTTGTATGATTACTACGGCCGTTTTAACGTGTCATGGAATACAGGCACCAGTACTTCCACCCGTTTAAAAGAATGGTTGGATCCGAATAACCTGAATCCCTTGGTTTTGGACGGATATAACCCGAATGCGCCTCAGGTGGATCTGGATGCAGCGCTCACCGGGGTGGAAAATCCGGATGGCAATTACTGCAATGAATCGGAATTTGTGCCCGTCGTTACGCTTTTAAATGTTGGTGCATCCAACCTTTCTTCGGTTTCCATAAATTATAATATCTCTGGTCAACCCATCTCAAATTTTCTGTGGATCGGCAATCTGAGTACTGGTGCCAGTGCAGAAGTAAACCTGCCTGCGGTTTCTGTGAGTTCGAGTGGTTCATTCGACTTTACGGCGGTCATTGCAGCTGTAAACGGGGAATTGGATGAGAACGCCGATAACAACACAGCCAATTCTTCATTTGAAGTGGCCCTCGAAGGCCAACAGGTATCTCTTGATATTCTGCTCGACTGTTGGGGTTCTGAAACGACGTGGCAGATTCAGGCTTCCGGAAGTCCTGCATTGTTGGCTACTGGTGGTCCTTACACCAATGGAACGGGGGGAACCACCGTATCATCAGAATTTTGTCTGGCACCCGGATGTTACACCTTTACGATCTTCGACAGTTTTGGAGATGGACTGGCCGGCTCAAACTATACTTCCTGCGGGGCAGATGGAAATTACACAATTACCGGAGCTGATGCAACTGTTTTGGTGAGCATGGCGGTGGCCAATTTCGGTGCGCAGGCTGTTCACACGTTTTGTATTGAAGAGGATGATCCCACAGTGCCTTGTGCAACACCTTATCCGCAGGTGACAGGCTTGACATCCTCCGTGCAGGCAAATGGCGTGGTGCTCACATGGAATCCAATTCCAGGATCTCTTGGATGTCAGATTGAAGGTGGGCTCAATAGTTCTTCGAGCCTGCAGCAATTTCAGGTAATCCAGAACGAACTTTCTACTTTCTTTGTTCCTGCGAGTCAACTGCCCCTGGCAAACCAAACGTACAGATGGCGCGTGCGCTGCGGTTGTTCTTTAAATCCGCCCATCGCGGGGCCGTGGACGCCGTTTTCCACTTTTTTCTGGCCATCGAATAATAAGTCAGGACTTGTGAGTCAAACTGTACTTCAATTGTATCCCAATCCTTCTACAGGTCTGATCCAGGTATCCTATTTTTCTGAGTCAGATGGAAAAATAGATCTTAGAATCTATGATCTGATGGGTCGTGCGGTGTATGTTGAAAACAACAATGTAAGATCTGGAAATTCAGAGATTCAATTGGATTTGGGACATCTTGCACCCGGTATATACATGGTCGAAATTATGGCCGGAACCACGAAAGATACGGGCAGAATAGTCATTTCCCGATAATCTCCAATAAAAGTCGACTGGACTGCCCGAAATTGGATCGATTTCAGGTAGACCGGTTTTTTTAGGACATATTATTGTAAAAACAAACTTACCACTTCCTAAAGCGTCTGTCCTCTTTAAGAAAAGAAAAACCCCGCCATGTGGGCGGGGTTTTTTTTAATCGGATTTAATCAAATATTTACTCATTGATGATTTGTACTATAGACTGCTCTGCTTGGGTAATGGCATTAACTAATTGGGAGATCAATTGTTGCTGCCTCTCGATTTCCATCTGACGTGTTTTAAATGCCGAAACCAACACAGGAATAAGTTGGTGATTGTTTACGGCCATAAAGCTGTAAGGCTCTTCCTGATCCAGTGTTGATCCACTCACATCTTTTACAGCATTCGGCATAATTACTGCCAATTCCTGAGCCATGATGCCATACTGCAATGAAGCAGGAAAGTTTAGTGCTACAGCGCCTGGATTAAATTCATAGGATCTTGGCGTAAGCGTGTTGATAAATGACATGCCTTCCGTGAAATCCTGGATATTCGACTTTAAAGCTTCATCGCTCGCTGTCCACGTGAGTGTAGCAGAGGAGGTATAGGTATTGCCATTGAAGAAGCCTGCCCAACCACTGCAACCTTGTTTAAGTATACCGTAAATAGCGAAACTTCTAGCATTTTCACTTGAAACGCAACTAAAACCGGCTACCCCATAGTTTACAGTGCTACTACTTGAAGCCAAACCATACAGGCCGACATTAGTGGGAGCATTGGACGCAATAAAGTAACCGCCAGTTGATCCAGTAATATTCGATGCTTGAGATCGAATGGCTATATTAGTATTGTTCACTGAATTGCCTCGAACAGTAAAAGCTGCACCGTTCAAAGCAGTTAGATTGTTTAATACTATTGCATTATTTTCGGCGTTGTTGAGGATTCCGAATCTGTCCAAATTATTTGTTCCAAATATCATGCGGTTATCACCTTCATGTTTCACATTCAATTCGAAAGGTGTAAAAGCATCCCATCCAATAAAAGCATTTGGATCTGTTGAAGAGTTAGAAATCACAGTTGCCTGGCCATAACTGTCGATAAAACAAATCAGAAAACTACTTAAACAGCAGAGAAAAATTATCATTTGATTTTTCATGATTTCTGTTTTTATTGTTTTAGTATTTTCTTCACATGTATCTCTCCATTATGACGGATTACACAGAAATACATACCATCTGGCTGCTCTGTCGCATTCCAAATGACTTGAAGCGAACCAGCATCAGCATTTTGGTTTATCAAGGTTTGCAGAACCTTTCCTTGTTCATTGACAATATCAATCCTTAACATGCCCGTTTCCAATACTTTTATTGCAATAGTTGTGCTCACGTCAAAAGGATTCGGATAAATTTGTTCGATTTTGATTTTTTCATTTTGTGCTTTTTGGATTTGGGAAGGCATTGAGGAATTTTCCCTTTCTGTTGCAATGGCCATGGCATTTTCTAATACATGCAATCTGGACTGAAGCTCTTCAATCCGTGAAATATTGGCAACCTCCAAGGCGTTTTGTTCTTTAAAACCTGCAGCAAGAAGTGGAATGATTTGTGAGTAATCGACCCCTTTAAACTCCATTGATTCCACCACGATGTTACCAAAATCATCAAATCTCTCAGGTGTATTTATAGTTCTCACTGCATGAGGAATTACTGTCTCCAATTCTTGGGCTAAAAATCCGTATTGTAACCCTTCGGGTAAAGTTAAGGCTTCTACCGAAGTATCGAATTCATAAGTCTTAGCCTGAAGGTTCATAAGCATTTCAGTAGCACCATTTAAAACCTCAATGTTTGTTTTTAAATTCTCGTCGCTTCCTGTCCACACACCTCCCGGACTGTAGGTAGGCCCGTCAAAATAGCCTGCCCAATTATCCACATTGTTGTTACAAGCCTGTCCGTAAACAGCGTAGTTGTTTGTCTGTCCATTACAAGCCGAGCCGGCTACACCATAGTTGGCTCCTGAGGCACTGTTAACCGCATCGCCTCGAACACCGAATGAATTTGATCCGGAACTTGTAAACCATCCTCCATAATTTACGGCACTTATCGTACTTACCGCGTTGCCACGTACCCCTACACTTCTGCCAATCACATCAAGCGATGCATTAAAAGGAGATGTAGCTTGATTAATAAGCAATCGGCCATCGTTGGTAAGCCGCATACGCTCGAAGTTATTTGTAAAAAACACAATTGGAAAGTTTCCCTTGTGTCTAATGTTCAGATCAAAATTGACTGAATTGTTCCAGCCAACGAAATCAGGTGGGTTACCAGATGAATTAAGTGGTATAGTAACTTGGCCGAAGGTAATTAGACCAGTTCCAATTAAGAATATTGATAAAACGAACTTTTTCATGGTTTAGTTTTTT
>JBGTLS010000159.1:0-6081 GCA_041744015.1 Cryomorpha sp.
CTTTTAGCACCGGTGAGGCGTATCCACTTCGCGGAACATCGCGTCGTGAAATAGGTCACGGAAATCTTGCATTGCGTGCTTTGAAGCCAGTTTTGCCAAAATCACCGGAAAATCCATACACCATTCGTTTGGTGAGTGATATTCTGGAATCAAATGGATCTTCTTCCATGGCGACTGTTTGCGCTGGTACGCTGGCACTTATGGATGGTGGGGTGCAGATTAAGGCACCTGTTTCAGGTATTGCAATGGGTTTGATCACCGATCTGAAAACAGGAAAATATGCCGTTTTATCTGATATTCTTGGTGATGAAGATCACCTCGGAGATATGGATTTCAAGGTAACCGGAACTTCAAAAGGTATTACCGCATGTCAGATGGACATCAAAGTGGAAGGACTGAGTTTTGAAATACTCAGAAATGCACTTTATCAGGCCAAAGAAGGTAGATCTCACATTCTGAATGAGATGTTGAAAACCATCGACAAACCTCGTAAGGATTACAAACCACACGCGCCACGAATCATATCTTTCATCGTTCCTAAAGATATGATCGGAGCAATTATCGGACCTGGAGGAAAAATCATTCAGGAAATACAGGCTTCTACTAATACAGTCATTGTAATTGAAGAAGTATCGGAAGGAGGTAAAGTAGCCATTGTATCGAGCAACAAAGCCGACATAGACGCCGCTGAAAAACGCATCAAAGGAATAGCTTTCCCACCCTCTGCAGAAGTTGGTCAGGAATATGAAGGAAAAGTAAAATCCATTATGCCTTACGGAGCGTTTGTGGAAGTGGTACCCGGCGTAGACGGACTGCTTCACATTTCTGAATTGGAATGGCGTAAAGTTGACAAGGTGGAGGAAATCCTGAAAGAAGGAGATTTGGTAAAATTTAAGGTAACGGGCAAAGATCCCAAAACCGGAAAACTGAAACTCTCACGAAAAGTATTGCTCGACCGACCAGAAAGAACTCCTTCAGAGAACTAATTCTGTTTTACATCATTGCCTTTTTTAAACCGGATCTGACCGGCGAAAAGTTTGGCTTTCCCTATAGGCACCCGCACCGGATTTGTAACCAAATCAGTGCGGGTGCCGTTATATACGGCGGTAATAGTTATCGAAAAAAAAGCAGCAAACATTTCAAATGAGACAGTTAAAAATAGTAAAACAGGTTACCAACAGAGAAACAGCTTCGTTGGACAAGTACTTGCAAGAAATTGGCCGTGTGGACCTGATCACTGCCGATGAAGAAGTAGAACTGGCTCAGCGCATCAAACAAGGGGATCACGCCGCTCTGGAAAAGCTTACAAAAGCCAACCTGAGATTCGTGGTATCCGTTTCCAAGCAGTATCAGAATCAGGGTCTGACTTTGCCTGATTTGATTAATGAAGGCAATCTGGGACTGATAAAAGCAGCTCAGCGGTTTGACGAAACGCGTGGATTTAAGTTTATCTCTTACGCTGTATGGTGGATCAGACAATCAATTTTACAAGCCCTTGCCGAGCAGTCGCGCATAGTACGGCTTCCGTTAAATAAAATCGGATCCATTAACAAAATCAACAAAGCTTTTTCAAAACTCGAACAGGAATTCGAGCGACCTCCAACTCCTGGTGAACTCGCCGAAGTACTGGAAATGACGCTGGAAGAAGTGAAACAGTCACTGGCAAATTCCGGTCGGCACATTTCGATGGATGCGCCATTAAGTGACGAAGATGGTGCGAGCACCATGTACGAAATTTACGCAAGTGAAGACAATGCCTCACCTGAGGACAACCTGATGAACAAATCGCTTTTGATGGAAATCGAACGTTCATTGCACACCCTCACACAAAGGGAAGCCGACGTCATCCGACTCTATTTTGGTCTCAACGGAGAACATCCGCTCACTTTGGAAGAAATTGGGGAGCGTTTTGACCTTACGCGGGAGCGGGTCCGACAGATCAAAGAAAAAGCCTTGCGAAGGCTCAAGCACACCTCGCGAAGCCGGATGTTAAAATCATATCTCGGCTAATTGTCGGGACGAATGAAATTGAAAAAGGGCCTTATTGGGCCCTTTTTGTTTTCTTTGCAAAAAAAACCGATGGCCCGATTAATTGCCCCTTCCCTCCTTGCTGCTGATTTCGCCAACTTGCAACGCGATATTGAAATGGTGAATGACAGTTCGGCCGACTGGTTTCACATTGATGTGATGGATGGGGTTTTTGTTCCCAATATTTCTTACGGTTTTCCTGTTATTGACGCGATAAACCAACACACGCTAAAACCGCTCGATGTTCATCTGATGATTGTCGATCCGGACAGATATATCAGCTATTTCAAAAATGTGGGTGCAAACATCCTGACAGTACATTTTGAAGCATGCACGCATCTTCACCGCACCATTCAGGCGATCAAAGATGAAGAGATGAGTGCTGGTGTTGCTCTCAATCCGCACACTGCTGTAAATGATCTGGAAGATATTATCAATGACATTGATTTGGTATTGATCATGTCAGTAAACCCCGGATTCGGCGGCCAAAAATTTATAGAAAATACGTATCGTAAAATCGAACGGACCAAAAATTTAATTCTTAAAAGTGGCTCAAAAGCCAAAATCGAGGTTGATGGAGGTGTGAATATTAAAAATTCTGCCGCTTTGTTCGCTGCAGGCGCCGACGTCCTTGTTGCGGGAAATGCAGTTTTTTCTGCAGACAATCCTGGACAGATGATCGCGGATCTCAAAAAAGCGTAAGATTATTTTCCGGCGACATAGTCTTTCAGGTAGTCAAATTCTTCTGTGAGCGCACCCTGAAGGTTGGTTTGACGGGCGCGTTCGATAATCTCTGAATGATTTTTGCCAATCAATTCAGGAAATATATTTCGAATCAGCTCATCGCCGAAATCCTGAGAAGCATCACGGGGCAATTCGCAGGGTAGATTGTCTATGGCCATTACACCTATGGCCTTTGGATCCATAAAATCTCCTTCCTCTTCAGTAACTGAAAGATAACCGTAATGTGGATCGGCAATAGTTGAAGGACGTAAAGTTGACGCCACGGGACCATCGATATCACAGCTGATATCTGCAACTAGTTTGATTCGGAAATCTGGTTGTTTAGCATCCTCACGGGTGAAAATATAGGGTGCTTTGTCGTCCCAGTAGTGGCATGGAATATACATATCACTTTTTCGCGCAAAGCGCATGAAGTTAGATTGATATTTTTCAGGGTGATTATAAAAATGTGATGTGTCAAATTCGGAACCGTCTTTGGTTTTGTTGCAATCGCCAACGGATAACTGTGTAAAAACCGGCTCATCGTATTCCCGAATCAAATAATCCAATGGACTCACTTCTTTTATATTTACCAGTTCCAAAATCTCCCTGGCACCATTTCCAACCCTTCCTCTACCTGTAAGTACCAATCGAAAATTATAAGGAAAATCAATTCTTTCCAACTCTTGTTCCACTTCTTTCCTGTCCTTGCACGCATGTGCTGATTTCAATGTGTACCGCCGGCTTTTTTTCCCGTAAGCCAATAATCCATTATAACAGCCCACTATTCCGGCATATCTTCCAAAACCTATGAGTCGTTTACCATCTTCGGCCGTCAGTACTTCATAGTCAATCAGGCTGATTTTTTTTTCCAGGATAGCCTGCAGCAATGCACGGTTGTAAGGTTGTTTTTTGAACGTGTGAGAAAAAAACATATACGTTTTTCCGGGAAGGAGCATTTCAACAGGCACCTCTTTCACTCCCATAATAATATCACAATCAGATAAGTCATCGCTCATGGGAATGCCCGCTTTCAGATATTCCTGATCAACAATGGCTCGAAAGCTACTTGGCTGGACCACCAACTGAAGGTGTGCATAAGTTTCAAGTAAGGTTTTACAATGTGCCGGAGTGAGGGGAACCCGTTTATCCGGAGGAGTTTTGCCTTCCCGGATGATACCGATCTTGGTCATGTTATGATGTAAATTTTGTGTTGCAAATTTACATTTTAATAAGGTTGCATTCAGTTCAAATTAACCACCTTGAAAAGTGATGACAGCCATGATGATCAAAACTGTAAACGTAATCAGTCCGAAATAAAGAAACAGAAGGGTTGAAAAACGAAAAATGGTTGAACCCCATGAAAGGTTAAAAACCCGCTTTAATGAGAGGAAAAGATAGACCAGAAACCATAGGAACAAGACAAGAAGCAAATATGTATTTATTTGATACAAACTATTTGAAGCCAATATCCTGCTCACGAATAAATAAAAAATAAGAACAAAAAATACCAGAGCGTGAAAATGCAGGGCAAACACCAGACATGAAATATATCCCACTCCGGACCTCTTTACCAGTAAGTTAAGAATTACAGCAAATAATGGAAGAAACACGAAAAACATTTTTGGAAAATAGTTGCCAAACAGACTATTCCAGAGCAATGCATCTTCAGAAATATTGGAGTCGGTTTTTGAACCACCCCAACTGAGAACGAGAAAAAAGATAAGACTGATAAAGATATACATGCGCAAAGGCGAGATATATCTCACTCGGCGTCCAATGATATATTCTTTGGTAAGCCATCCGGGATTGATGAGCAAAGGCTTCATACTACCCAATATTTTAGAATCGAAAGTGAAGTAATCGCCCAGGAAAGAACTTATTAGTTTTCGAAAAGAATCCGTGATTTCAATTTTCTGCTGACCACAGGAAGGACAAAATTTATCGCCATCAAACAACAAATGGTCGCAGTTCGGACAGGACAAATTTGTATTTTTGATTGGTTCGATCACAAAATATTTATACAATAATAGTAACTTTTGTTGCTTATCAGTCGTCCCAAAAAAGACCGATCGCAAAGCCTATGCTCCGGAAATTTATATTCGCAACATTCGTTTTCTGTGCCATTTCTACTTTGGGTATGGCTCAGGCAGGCAATTCAAATCCACCTCCCACTTCTGCTGGAACGAATAAGGTAGAACTCAAAGAGGAAAAAGTGGAAGGTGTTTTTGCCCTTGCGGGATATTTGGGTAATAAACTCATGAAAGAGCTGAGTACCCGCATGAATCTTGATGATGCGGGGAGCTCCTCTCCTGTGGAGCCTACTAAAGTTATTATTAAAGTAGGTATGTTTAAAGTCGAAAGAATAGAGTCAAGATAAAATCTTGTTTTTTCTGTCGATTTGTCAGCTATCTTTGCAGAAGCAATCAGACTTTCGTTTTGGAACGATTATAGCTCATTGTCGTATAGTTCTTTTTTTATGGGGCCGACTGGTTTTGACAGCGTGAGCGGTTATCCGGTAAGCGTGTCGAGCGTTGGAAATTCAGCTCGTGAATATCAATTTCCAAGCCTATAAACGGCGAAAACAATTACGCTCTCGCAGCCTAATTAGTCATAGACTAATGGTTTAATTTTGTGGTGAATAATAGTAGCCCGAAACGAGTATCCTGCAGGTTATCTGTTCTTTATGATCTGCGCCAAGGATATCATTCTTTAGGACTAAGGAAAACAGGGTCTTGATGTTTTTCTGACAATCAAATTAAGGCTAAGTTTCAGGTAGGTCGTTTGAAGCCGGCCTGAAATCGAAAACCAAGTACAAACTACACACGTAGAAAGCTCGGTAGTCCCATGTTTGGACGAGGGTTCGAATCCCTCCGGCTCCACTTGATGATCATAAACCCACAGCACGCGGAAGCGTGGTGTGGGTTTTGATTTTTACGAACATGTCAAAAGCAGCGAAGCGCTTTTGTAAGGGTTCGAAAAAATCAAAACCAGCCATGCGATAGCAGGGCGATGGTTTATGATTCCCTGCACGGGTAAGGTGGGAACGCCGAAGGCAACCCTGTGCCTTAAATCAAAATTCTGTAACATGTCAAAAGCAGCGAAGCGCTTTTGTAAGGGTTCGAAAAAATCAAAACCAGCCATGCGATAGCAGGGCGATGGTTTATGATTCCTTGCACGGGAAAGGTGGGAACGCCGAAGGCAATCCCGAAAATATTATTCCTTTCTCCGAAAAGCAGCGAAGCGCTTTTGTAAGGGTTCGAAAAAATCAAAACCAGCCATGCGATAGCAGGGCGATGGTTTATGATTCCCTGCACGGGTAAGGTGGGA
>JBGTLS010000160.1:0-4196 GCA_041744015.1 Cryomorpha sp.
CCGCCATTTTTCCTCCCCTCATTATAAAAAACGTGCGTGTCATCCTGAAGCGAAGCGAAGGACCCCGTCATCCATTGATAAATCTGAATTTTGGAAACTACCAATGGGCATGTCATGGGTAAGCGAACTTGACCTGTTTCATTCTTATTCGAATTGTACATTTGCCCCATGCCGTTTGCCTACTATTCTCTCCTTTTGTTTTGCTTTTCAATTTTTAATTGGAGCGGTGTCCACGAATTCTATGTGGGTCTCACCGACATCGAGTTCAATGCAAAAGAAAAACGCTATGAGGTTACGATCAAAGTATTTACCGATGATCTGGAACTGGCAGTAGAACGCTTTTCCAAACAGCAAAATCTGAAAATTGGAACCAAAAACGAAAGTGCAAATGCCGATTCGCTCATTTTCGCTTACGTTTTTAAACATGTAAATATCGGCGCGGGTCCAACAGAAAAATTTCATCTAAACATTATCGGCAGAGAAACAGAACTGGATGCCACCTGGCTCTATCTGGAATCGAACGAAACAAAACCATTGCCCGCTTTGCATGTTACCAATTCCATGATCATGGAAATTTACGCTACGCAAACCCACCTCGTACACCTCAAACAAGCCGGTGATATAGAGACAACTGTATTGCACAGCCGCAAAAAAACGGATACACTTAAGCCATGACGAAAAGCGAAAAAGCCAGTTTCGTTATGGAATCACTGGAGCGCCTTTATCCCGAAGTCCCGGTGCCACTCGATCACAAAGATGCCTATACCCTCCTCGTTTCCGTTTTGCTTTCGGCGCAATGCACTGATCTCAGGGTAAACCTCGTCACACCGCACCTTTTCGCGAAAGCGGACAACCCACATCGAATGAGCCAACTTTCTGTGGAAGAAATTAAGGAAATCATCCGGCCTTGCGGACTTTCACCTGCCAAGAGCAAGGCCATCCACCGTCTTTCGGAAATGCTGGTGACGGACCATGATGGAGAAGTGCCAGCCGACTGGACCTACCTCGAATCGCTACCCGGCGTGGGGCACAAAACCGCTTCCGTGGTGATGTCCCAGGCATTTGGCGTGCCCGCTTTTCCGGTCGACACCCATATCCATCGACTTATGTACCGCTGGGGTCTCACCACCGGAAAGAATGTGGAGCGCACAGAAGCCGATGCCAAACGCCTTTTTCCCAAAGAAAAATGGAACAAGCTCCATTTGCAGATCATATTTTATGGCCGGGAATATAGCCCGGCGCGCGGTCTCGATCTTCGCAAAGATTTCATCACACGGACCATTGGGCGACAGCCAATGATCCGGGAATGGGTGGCAAAAAACCCGGATAAGCCGCTCGAAATATGATCGAAGACTGGGATCGGCCTGACCCCATCATCGATGAGGGATCCTTGCCTATGGCGGCGAGTCCACATCCCAAAGCCCTGTGGCTTTTATCTGTTTCCAAATTCTTTGAACGTTTTGCTCATCACGGCGCGCGAAGCATTCTGGTGTATTACCTGTTTGAAAAAGCCGGTGACACATTCCTGACAGATACGCGATTTACGTATGAAATTCTGGTGGCCGCGATGATCTTCGTTCAAATTCCGGGGGGATTGCTGGTCGATTTGGTGCTTCGCCCTAAACTGGCCATCATCTGGGGTGGTTTCGCACTGGGGCTTGGCTACTTTGTTTGCGCATTTGACCACCAAACCACTGATCTCATCGGATTGATTTTGGTGGCGGTTGGCACTGCCACATTTGTGCCGGCCAGTTTTACACGGCTTGCCGCCTCATACAGGGGCAGAACGAAATATCTCGACGCGGGATTTTCCTATTATTTCTCGGCCATTTATGCGGGTTCCATATCGTCGGGATTGCTCGTGTTTGGCATCGCATCCGGGTATATCGATTGGCGGCAGGGACTGATGATTTGCGGTATTGCCATGATGATCGGCCATGTGTACATCCTGGCGATCAACAAGATTTTTGCCGAAAGGCCACTCCCCGCTTCTGCCGAAATCCCGGAAAACATAGTCAGCAATCGAATAATACGCTCACGCGGCTTCGGAATTTTTCTGTTCGTCATCCACGGGTTGTTCTGGATGGTCTATTTTTCCCGGCAAACCGACATCTTTCAGTGGTTGGAAATTAGTTTTGACGGAGCCGAAGTGGGCCGATTTGCCAACATGGCTGCCGGCATTATTACTGCCGTGGTTTTCTTTGCCGGCGGGGCTTTGCTCACCATTCGACCGGCCGATGTGATGCGCAGGATGGGACAGGGACTTGTGCTGGCCATATTTGCACTCATTCTCTTATTCGGAGCACTTGTACTCGCTGACCAATTCATTGGCATTCAGAGCGGTCTGATCGCAATAGCTGTGATTTTAATTTTGCTAGCTTTCGCGGAAATGATGATTTTACCACCCCTTTACACACTTGTGCTGGGTCAAAAAAAACACAGATTACAAAATACCCTTGTAGGCTTGCTTTCAGCTTTTACCTATTTACCCCTGCTAGGTCTGTTCCTTTTTCCGGAAGGCTTTTTCCCGAAAACGGGTAAAACCATTTTGCTCATCATTTGCGCTTTGACAATCACCCTCGCTGGAATCTGGCTGATGCGCCAAAAGAAAATCCCGGTTTAACTCAGGCTTTCATCCGGTTGAAACGGAAACAACTGAGCAACCACCGGGGCAGGGATTTTTCCGGTTTGCGTTTCCGCAAATCATAAAACCAACCCCATTTTTCCACGATCGGAAACCGGTGCGTTTCTACAAATTCGATCAGGGCTCCATCCGGGTCTTCCACATAGCTAAACCGCCCTGAAGCCTTGCCCATATCGAAAGAATCGGCACTGTCGACGGTGAAAGGAAACTTGAGTTTTGCCGCTTTTTCTTTCAGCCCCGACATATCCTTCACATCGAAGCAGAGGTGGATAAAGCCCAAATCACCCCAATACCGGTTAGCGAAAATCTTGCGCCCACTGTTGTCGAGAGGCTGTAGCAATTCCATTTGATTTTTGCCGAGCAGGGGACTGAATGGGCCTACACCCTGGGTATCCTGCGCCAGAATCACTCTGCGAAATTTGGCCGTACCGCCTTTCATAGCTTTTAAATCATCAAAAACACCCGAAGTGTCGCTGAGAACTTTGTTAAATCCAAGCAGATTGTTGTAAAAACCGATGCTCTTATCCATGTCGGTCACGCCGATTACAGCACCGTAAACACCTCCCGTCGTGCGTTTTTCGTCTTTAAACCAGTTTTTACTTTCGACAATTTCAAACCAATACCCATTTTTATCAGAAACAAAAAAGTGGGGGTCGCCGGCAGGATTTTTCGCGGTCTCGGTTAAAAAATGGACACCCTGAGCCTTCAAAGTCTCCCGTGCTTTTGCAACATTCCGTGTTTTCATTTTAACGGCGAGAATGCCTGTATCACCCAATTCCAGTGTAAAATCTGCCGGTTGTGGCTGTCGGCTGGTGTACTGCCATATCTCAAATCCGCCACCACCCTGCATGTTGAGCGCCAGGGCTGCCACGCGTTTGTGTACATCTCCGCCTGTATACCGCGTCATCAGCGGCGCCTCAGCTGCATCTTCAAAAATGCGGATATCCATCGAAAATACAGATCTGTACCATTTCCAGTCGCGGTGCAGATCGTCTGTGCCGATACCTACCTGCTGAATACCACAAATGTGTTTTTCCATGATGTGTTCTATTTTACAGCCCCCCTTGGATTTTGGCGGATAGCCATACGCAAAAATACGCCCGGCAAAAATGCTTTTAATTTCACGGCGAGATGCGACTTGAAATTACCAATTATTACTTCGCGTTTGTTATTTTCAATGCCCTTTATGATTGCTTTTACAGCTTTATTAACCGGCATGCCTTTTTCCTGCATTTCATCCATCACCCCGGTCGCTTTACCGCTTCCATCCAAGGCATTGATGGATATGGGTGTTCTTACAGGGCCGGGACAGATCATTGTCAACTTTATTCCTTTGTCCTGTAGCTCAATATATAAAGATTCAAAAAAACCATGCAGGGCATGTTTCGAAGCGGCGTATGCCGAGCGCACACCAAAGCCAAATTTGCCGGTAAGGCTGGTCACCACAGCAAAATGACCACCTCCCTGAGCAATCATACGGGGCAAAATGGCTTTCGTCAGGGCAATGGTTCCAAAATAATTGACCTCCATAATCCGACGATCTACTGAGATA
>JBGTLS010000161.1:0-2386 GCA_041744015.1 Cryomorpha sp.
ACACGGAAGCATCTGTGGCATATAGCATACGGAAGGTTTCATCTGTATGCAGATCACCTTCCAATGTATTGGAAAGTGCTGTCCAATCTGGCATCGAATTATGAGCGTGTGTCATTGCGTCCGAAGGTAATGAATTGCTCAATCGATCTATTAATCGATAGTTCAGATCAGATCAACAATCTTTTGTCAGGAAGTCAACGATCTGAGAACCGTTTCTGTCACCGGTTTTACCAGATAGCCTCTTGCCAGGGAAAATTCTTCAGCTTTAACCTGATCTTCGGGATTGATACTCGAACTTACGATGTAGATCCGTATTCCTTCGCACAAGGAAGCTTCAAGTATATCAGGTAACTCATTTAGAAGATCCCATCCATTCTTAACGGGCATATTGATATCCAAAAAAATAATACTTGGTAACTCATCCGCAAATTCCTTTTTTGCGACCAATCCATCGATAGCCTCCTGGCCATTTTTGAATTGAGTTACGGTCGAATCAGGACAAACCTTTTCAACCATCATTTTAAATATCATTTGAAAAATGGGGTCGTCATCGACTATCCAGATATTTTTTACTCTATTCAATGCTGTTAGTTTTTTTGTTCTGATCTAAGTGCTTCTGGGCATCAATCCTTGTATCAGGCATATTTTTTACCTGAGCAGTTTTGTCCACAATTTCAGCCACAATTTTATCCATAGTCTGTGCTTCTGACAGAATAATTTCAAGGTAACGTTGGGCATCTGCGGATATGTTTTCTTTGAGCGTGGGCAATGAAAGCATACCCAGGATATTTGCCAGCGGCCTGCGCAGAATATGAGATTGCACAAAAGCAATCTCTTTCAACCGTTTGTTTTGTTCAAGAATTTGAATCTCTGACCGACGTTCCTTATCTATATCCCTGATAATTCCAATCGCATATTTACTTCCATTTGCTGGCCGGCGAACGATCATACTGGCCTGATTCCACAGATAGTGACCGTCCTTATGCTGTGCACGAAAAATAAGGCTCTGTGACTCCCCCATTTTGGAACGGGCTGTTTTTAAGGTCTCCATCAACATTTCAACGTCATCCATATGTACATATTCAGCACAATTTTTCCCTATGAGTTCATCGCCGTTGTAACCAAGCAAATGCTCGATATTTGGTGAGAAATAAGAAAAGTTACCATTGATTTCCGTGGTAAAAACCACATCATTTGCATCATTGATATAGGTGCGGAAACGCTCTTCAATTTCGCGCAATGCTTCTGTCCGTTTTTCAAGTTCAGACAAGTCTACTACCAGCGTCCAGAATAGTTTTTGATTGTTCTCGGCTTCCGCCAAAAAACCTGATACAATCACCGTTACAGGCGTACCATCTTTCCTGATATATTCTTTTCTATAAGGCGGGAAGTGGCCTACCTTGCCCAACTGCCTGCCAGCATCCTCATCAAGTTTTGCATATTTTGCCGGAGTGATATCATTAAAAGACATGCGCAATAGTTCTTCTTTTGAAAATCCCAGAAGGTCAAGCATTGATTGATTGGCATCAATATATTTTCCAGTTTTATAATCACCCAGGGCTTTACCTGTTGGCGAATATTCGAACATTTGCCTGAATTTTTCTTCGCTGGTTTCCAACAAACGTTTATTCTGAAGTTCCTTTGTAATATCCCGGGATATGGACAGGTATGCAATAATGTCATTGTTTTCATCACGCACCGGAGTATTGGTAACCCAAACCGTGAAAGTTTCTCCATTGCGGTTTCGCATGGCGGAAGGTCCGCTAAAAATAGATTTGCCCTTTAACGATTCGGAGATATAATTGGTGCTTTTTGAAGCTTCATCAAAGATTTGGAGTTTTGTCAATGACCTGCCAAGCGCCTGTTTCCGGGTATACTGATAAAGCTTTTCGGCCGATTTATTCCAATAAATAACTTTTCCATCGGGATCAATGGCTATAGCGGCGTCAGCTACGTTTTCCAATAATTTGGCTTTTATCTGGATGTCTTCAATCTGATGTCGCGTGGATGTAATATCCTGCGCGACGAGCATATAAACTGACTCTGCTTTTGAACGTCCCTCCTGATACTGGCCTTTTATCAGTAAATGATTGACTTCATTTGAAGGTGTCAGTATCCTGGCCTGAAAGTGAATGGGCAGATATGATCGCCTCGCCCCGTCCAGAATTAGTCGGACTTCCGCACGATCGTCTGTATGAAATCTTTTTATCCAATCCTCCTCAGTAATAAGTTCGTCGTTTTGGCGTACCTGAATAATCTCTTGAATTTCTGCAGACTCGTGAATTTTTCTATAGTGTGGATTCCATTCCATTCCGCCTATCTGTACCATCTGATGAGCCTGTTTTAAACTGGTTTCGCTTCTGCGTATTTTTTGAAGAAACCCCTG
>JBGTLS010000162.1:0-3284 GCA_041744015.1 Cryomorpha sp.
ATGTTGCTTACGCAATTGATCTGGGGGGTTCACAAACCAATCCCCATTATGTTTCTATGGGTTTGCAGGTAGGCTTTATGCAGCGATCCATGAATTTTTCTGAGGCGAACTGGGCATCTCAATGGACCGGTACTGCGTTTAACCCCGGGCTCTCATCCGGTGAAAGTTTTGTGGGTTCCATGTCCGAAAATTTTATCAGTATGGGTGCAGGGGCGTCTTATTTCAGATCGCTGGGTGATAATACCCGATTTCTGGCCGGAGCATCGTTTCTAAATGCAAATGCACCTCAGGTTCAACTGCTGGGAACGGAAGACAATCTCATGCGAAAATACATCGGGCATATCAGCGTCGCACATTCCCAGCCAGGATCGAACGTGCGGTATCTGCCCAATCTTTTTGTGATGTTGCAGGGCCCGAACCGGATAATCGATCTTGGCTCAGAGATCGAATTTTCTTTCTGGGATCGCACGGAGTTTACGGATTTTAGAAATAACCTGTCAACAAATGTGGGAGCTTACTACCGATTCCAGGACGCCATATACTTTATTGGCCGCGTAAATTATTACGACTTTTCACTGGGAATAAGCTACGATTTTACCACTTCACAACTTGCCAATGGAAACAATGGTCAGGGAGGAGTGGAGCTCGTAGTCGGTTACCGTACACGATTTGCCGGACCCGGCACAAATCGGCAAAGGTTGATCAACAGCAAAGGATTGTAAATCTCTATATCCGTTTAAGCTGTTCTGAGATCATTTTCACCTGATCAGCGAGTAGTTTCCTTTTGTCCAGTTTTTTTACTTCGTTCAGCAGGGTAGTGGCCTCACGTTTCTTGCGTCTCATGATGGCTATCCCCGCCAGATTAAGTTTGGCCATGGCTTTGTCGGTATCCATACGCAGACCCAGACTTAAGGCCTTTCTGAAAAACTTCTCCGCTTTCATGGCACTTTGCGTTTGAGCCATAATCAGGGCGCTGAGATAATAATAGTACGCTTCCTGCGATTTGATCAGATGGTGTGGCTGTTTGATTTTGGCCAGCGTAGCTTCAGCTTTGTCAAATTTGCCTTTCCGCAAATGGTAGAAAGCGAGCAAAATCAGCTCGTGGCGAAACAATGTCAATACGATCAATCCGGTGATGAAAAAGAACAAAATACCATTTCCAATATTTCCGAGATAAAACTGATAAACCATCCAGGCAAATGACAAGGCGATGAGAATGTACTTGATAATTTTATTGATCATTGATCCAATTTTGGGATGCAAAGGTAATCACAGCGACGAGATTAGAGAATGATTCATTTTCGGGTTTTCATACTTGCTCTTATCACCGGTTTCAGCTCAGTTACACCTTATAGAACATCTATTTTTGACTTGTAGTTCGGTGATTCGGTAATCAAATCAGAATAGAATTCAGCATATTCCGAAATGGTTTTTTCGATATGCAGTGCGGAAGTCAGTCGTTCGCGTGCGGCCTTGCCCATTTCTGCGCACCAGGTTCTCTTTTCGTAAAGTAAAACCATGGCATCCGCCAGGGCCATTGCATTTTCCGGAGGAACGAGCAGTCCGCTTTTTGCATGTTCTATCAGATACCGGTTGCCCGGAATGTTTGTTATGAGTGGTGTAATGCCCACACCCATAGCCTCAATAACCGACTTGGTTAGTGATTCAGCCGAAATGGAAGTGAGAATAGCCACATTGCTGGCACGGTCAATTTCCAAAGGATTTGGCTGAAATCCTGTAAAAACGATCCGATCAGCATAGTGGGATTGGTCCGCCAGCTTCTTAAATTCTTTGGTTTCTAACCCGCGCCCTACCAGAAGCACATAAATATCCATTCCCGGAGGCAAGAGACGCAACGCCCTCATCAGGAATATGACACCTTTCACGCGCCGCGCATTGGCGATAGTGGCAAAAACAAAACTTCCCGGTTTTACCCCAAAAATGCTCAGATCAGCAGGCTCGATACCGTCGTACCACGTCGGATTATGACCTTTATTGATGGTGACAAATTTAACCTTCTCGACAAATTTGGCCTGTGATTTAAATTCGTCCTCGACTGAAAGGGAGTTGCAGATGACTTTGTCGACCCGCGGATGAAAGTATTTAAGATATATAGTAGGGTCATACCAATGAATATTCGCCTGGGTCCCTCTGTACAAAACAACTTTAACAGGCAATCCTTTCGCTGCCCTCAGCCCATTGATATAAGCCTTGCTGTTGTACATCTGCAGAATGTCGTGTCTGCCTTCAATCAACCGGTCACGAATCACGGCTACTGCTTTCCGATCGAATTTTTTGGAAGGATGGAAATCTATGACGTTGATTCCAGCTTCGCGAAAAGCAGTTACGTATTCGGCATCACCATGAGTCATTATCTCAATGTCAAATCCCCGTTTGGCGAGTCCGATGAAAATTTCTGCTTCCGGCCTCACCCCGACAGTACTTCGATAGTTGCTGATAACCAAAACTTTTGGAAGACTTTTATTCAACTCCTGATTTATTTTGGCTTCAAAGTTAGGGCTTCTGAAAAATTTTCGGACGGACTCATTCGATCTGGCAAGTGCGAACAGATCATGCAGGAATCAAAAAAAGCCCCTCGCGGGGCTCAAAAGGAATCAATAACCTGAAGAAGGTAGTTAGTTTCTTTTTACATTAATTGCATTCATTCCCTTCTTACCATCCTGAAGATCAAAGCTTACAAGGTCATCTTGTGCAATTTTATCAATCAATCCTGTGATGTGCACAAAATATTCTTTGTTGGTGCCATCCTCTTTAATGAATCCATAACCTTTGGACTCATTGAAAAATTTAACTATTCCGGTGCTCATAAAACTTTTAATTAAACTGAGTTTCAAAGATAAAGGAAAATTATTCTGACAGTCATTTGACAGGTTTTTTTTTTAGGAGGAGGTTTTTCGCGCTTTTGAGAGATCATTTTTCTGAAAAAGCCACTTAATTTGAAACAAGTTTCAAACAGAAGTCACACGAAAATATAAAACCGGATATATCGATAATTCATATTATCTTTGCGCCATCTGCACGAAGGGTCTTGGCGGCTCAAAGGTGCACTCATAAATTACACCTTTTAGTTGATCATTAATCTTCCCTTCTTCCTTATAAGTTCCATCGTGTACTGTAAGGATCAATTTAAAAACAAATCATGATTTCATTTGAAGAATCGGGCCTGCGCCCGGAGATTTTGCGTGCTATAGCCGATATGGGCTTCACGGCACCTACGCCTGTTCAGGCAGAAACCTTACCCATGTTGCACGACGAACCCTCCG
>JBGTLS010000163.1:0-2113 GCA_041744015.1 Cryomorpha sp.
AGATTTGAGCACCAACATTCCTCAATCCTGGTTTTGGGAATTTGGAGATGGTGAAACATCATCAGATCAGAATCCTTATCATATTTATGCAGAACCAGGGACATATACGGTGAGTCTTACTGTAACCAACCTGCTGGGAGACGATGTCGCTCTCACAGACGAACCGATTGATTTTCAGGAACTGGACACGCCAGACGTGGTGAATGAAGTAACGGGATGCGACGGGGAAGAAGTATTTCTGACAGGAACCACCTTATCAGGTGAACTCGCCTGGTTCGATGAGATGGACAGTCTGGTAGGAGTTGGAAACAGCGTACCAGTGGTTCTGAGCGAATCGAACAATTTTTATTATGCTAAATCAGTCAATGACGATTTTGAAACAATCAAAGTGGGTCCTGCTGATGGATCAATTGGCGTGGGAAATTTCCACAATACGGAATTTATTGGAACCGTCGATTTTACAGCTTCTGAAAGATTGGTCATTGTGTCAGCGCTTGTAAATACGAATTCACCCGGAGTTAGAACCATCAACCTTTGGAATGGACCATCGGCCAGTGGCAGTATTATCCAGCAGGTTATAGTGAATATTGACTTTACAGGAGAGGGTAGAATTGATTTAGGATTTGAAGTGGATGGCCCTGGTTTGTATAGTATCGGACTCAATCAGGCAGGACTTTTCAGAAACAATGGTGGTGTAAACTATCCTTATACGCATCCGTCCGGTCTCATGACCATCACCGGGAGTTCAGCCGGATCTCAGCTTTACTACTACTTCTACGATATCGAGGTAGATCTTCCGGTTTGTGAGAGCGAGACAGTGGAAGTTTTAGCCACAATCACTGGCAATACGAATTTCGATTTTGAGACTTCTGGCCTGAGCGTGTCGTTTACAAGTTCTTCAACAGCGAATGAAGATGGATACTTCTGGGATTTTGGAGATGGAAATATTTCTGATGCATCTTCGCCAACACACGTCTATGAAAATGCCGGGGAATACAGTGTAACGCTGACCACTCCTGACGGTTGCTACCGCACAAAAATGGTGGTGGTTTCTACTGTGGTCGGGATATCCGACAATGGAAATAGTGCTGGTTTTACAATGATGCCCAACCCAACGAATGGCTGGTTGCGCATTATTTCTGGTGTTAATCGGACTGATACACCTGCCATGCTAAGAATCTTTAATATCGCGGGTCAGGAAGTTCAGGTGATGTCGATGCAATCAGGCGAAGCTGAGTGGGGAATAGATTTGAATTCATTGGCGAATGGTGTGTATATGATATCCTTGTACAATGACAAAAGTGAATCCATTTACCGACAGCGTGTTGTTGTATCTCATTGATCGGTTTGATTGTGACATTGTAGGATATTGTATGCGGGATATTCCAGAATTCTCGATTTGAAAAAAATAGTGCCTGAATTGATATGATGTTTTGAAAAATTCGCACTTTCATATGGTCAAAACAGATTATGATTAGATTTTTACTTTTTCTTGCCTCCATTTATTTTCTTTCAATCCCGGTTAGCGGCAATCATATTTCCGGTGGAGAGTTCAGCGTCCGGCACCTGGACGGAAACAATTTCCTGGCAAAGATGATTCTTTACCGGGATTGTGATGGCAATCCAAATTTGGATAACCCTATATTCATCACCGTATTTGATGCCGTGACCAATGAGATGCTTCCCAACCTGGGTTTTTTTATTTTTGATCCGGTAGCCGACATTATTCCTCTTGGAAATAGTTGTTACCAGCCAGATTTGTGCATAGAAATTCAAACTTACACGGATACAATTTCATTACCCAATAACCCAAATGGTTATTATTTGTCATGGGAACGATGTTGTAGAAATTTTGAAAGTCTCAATCTGGTCAATGATTTTAATGGAATGGTCTTTACCGTTACTGTCGCAGATCCGGCTCTACAAAACTCCACACCTGAATTTCCCGATTATCCGGCTGAGGCATTTTTTTGTATCAATGGTGGGAATTCCCTGGATATGTCAGCTTTTGATGTGGATGGAGATTCACTCGTTTATAGTTTCACCGATCCACTTAAAGGAGATGCTTCAACTTTTGGCCAACCCATACCGCCAAATGCGGGCCCGAGACCTT
>JBGTLS010000164.1:0-3662 GCA_041744015.1 Cryomorpha sp.
ATTTGTAGTGAAACTGATTCACTACTTTGGAAAAGAGATAGCCTTTAAATGAGAAATGTATTGATGTTTTAAAGGATTTCCTTTCGGTTTACCGATTATTTTGGCATCATCTCGTGCTTTGTTGAAAAAAAAAATCTTTCCATTATATTGTATTTCATAAGAATGTCGTTTATTTGAAAACGCCATTTGAGATAAATAAAGACCGGATTTTGGATAGCCGTCTTGCTTATTGTGCCGATAGACCATTGCAATGTAACCCACAGAAAAACGCTTCCGCTATGATGCAGATTCTTCTCCTCGATGAACTAAAAATGCGCTCTGACAACTTTCAACCGCTAATTGCGAAAAGCTTCCCGAATTCGCTTATCAGGACCTCCAATACAAATGCTCAGTTTATCCCCCTCATCTCTCAGTTTTCGGGCAACATCCTGATGTATTTTACATCCGATATTCGGGAAAATTCAAAACTGGTATTGGAAGCAGTAGGGAAAAATTCGCTTGGAAACCGAACAATTGTTGTAACCAACAAGGTTTCTAAATGGCTCGTTTCGCACCTGAAAACTTTTGGCATTCATGGCTATGTTGTAATGGAATCCAATGGGGATCAAATATTGATTGATGCCATCCATCATATAAACCGCGGTGAAGCATATTTCTGCCCAAAGGTGTGTCAGGCAATTGCCGGAACGCTATCCGATATTTCAGTCGAAAGTCTTTCTGAAAGGGAAAAACAAATTGTCACTTTGATTTCGGGTGACCACTCCAGCAAACAAATCGCCGACAAACTGTGCATATCTCTGCATACAGTATCCTCACACAGAAAAAGTATATTAAAAAAGCTCAATGTGAAAACTGCAGGCGGATTGATCAGACGCATCTCTGACTCAGATTTGATGAGTTAAAATCACTATAAATAGGGATTTGGACCCCAAAAAGATAGCCTAATTTAACCGCCTCATTCAAGCGGTTGAATCATGCGAAATACAAGGAATTCGGGTTTCTTTTGTTTGGGATTAAAGCATTTGTCTCGGCGACTCTGCGAGTCAATTCATTCATTTTTTGAACATTGCCCGCATAAGCGATTGTTGTGGAATGGACGCAATGCTTCCGATATAATTGAAATGAAAGTCGATTATTCAACAGATTATCCCTTTTCAATCCTCCCCCTATGAACACCCTCCTCGAATCCGTCATTTCCCTCGCCTTCATTTACCTCCTCCTCAGCCTTCTTGTCACCTTTATTGTGGAAACCATTCTCACCCTGATCAAAAAACGGGAACACATTTTAAAGAATTCAATTGACAAACTGCTCGCTGATAAAATGAACAAGAACTACAGCGAACTCTTTTATGAACATCCTTTAATATGGTCCTTGCGCAAATCGGAAAAAGACCTTCCCGCATACATCAGTCCCGCTACCTTTTCACTCGCCCTGATTGAAGTCATTAAAAACGATGCCCTGATGCCACGTGTGCGGCGAACCACCGACGGCAAATACAAAGTGGAGGAACCTGTATATGCCAACCAGGCCGAGGCATTTAAAAAGGCCCTGTCTGAATTGAAAAAAAGTGACCTGAAAACGCAACTACAGGCCTTTGTGCGCGACAACAACAATATCGAGGAAATAAGAAAGAACATTGAAACCTGGTTTCAGGAATATCAGTCCACGGTCACAAACTGGTTCAAAAAAGATGCCCGCAGGATTACCCTGATAATTTCTTTTTTGGTCACTATTTTTTTGAATATGGACAGCATCTTTTTATTCAAATCTTTTCAGGCGGACGACATCATGCGGCAAGCGTGGGTGGCTCAGGCCGAACGATATCTGGAGTCAAATCAATACAGTCTGGATACTGCGCTAACAGATAGCCTTCGCGCCAATCCCCAACTCAATACCAAAGAAGCGCTTCAGGAAATTCAGCAGCGAACGGACAGCCTGAAAACTTATTTTCTCTCGCAAAACCTGCCTATAGGCTGGGCTTGTTCCTCCCCGGAGACCCTGAAAACTCAGGGGACCGCTCAATCGGGGAAGTCTGAATTATGGAATTGTATCCGGGACAAATGGAACAATGTGAGCTTTCTTGATAAACTTGTTTCCATATTGGGTTGGTTCATTACAGCACTCGCTTTATCCTTTGGAGCTCCCTTGTGGTTTGATGTTTTGAGCAAGGTGGTAAGCATCCGAAAGGTCGGTAATAAATCAGGCATACTAAAATCATAGTCCATGGAAAATCAATATGTCAATTGCCACTCCCACATTTTCAATATCAGATGTGCCCCTGATTCTTTCCTGGGTTTTCCAATCACCAAAAGATTTGAGCGAAGCCCCAAATTGGCCGCTGCCGTGGTCACAATTTTAAAAAACCTCAACCCACGACGGGATGACAATCTGGACAAACTATCCAATTTCGTAAAGATAGGGTTGCTAAAATCTCAAAAACAGGTATTTGAAAATCTCCGAAGCAATTATTCCCTCAATCCAATGGGCTATGTGGTATTGACCATGGACATGGATTTTATGGGAGCGGGAGAAGCTATTCTCAATTTCCCAACACAACTGTTTCAAATCAGGGAATTAAAACAAATTTACAAAGAAGAAATAATTCCATTTATAGGTGTGGACCCCCGACGTTGTCCAGGATCCGAACTTTTAAGAACAGTTAAAACACACATTGAAGATTTTGGATTTAATGGAATTAAATTATACCCACCCCTTGGTTATTATCCTTTCGACCCTTCGCTCAAAGAAATATATGCCTACGCGCAGGATCATCTTATTCCAATCATCACCCACTGTTCAAAAGGCGGAATACATTTTCAAAACATGTCCATTACGCTGGAGCAAATCAAACCGCTTGATCTCAAATCCCAACCGGCCAATCACATTCAGATTCATCCAAAAGACCCTGTTGGAGTCATGGACTATACAAAAGACGCATATGATCTTACCCGCGTACTCGGCAAGACTTTTGGCAAAGGCAAAAGGAATAAAGCTTTTAAACTACACTTCGCCAATCCGAAAAATTACAGATTGGTATTAAAGGAATTCCCGCGACTAAAAATTTGCCTGGCCCATTTTGGAGGCGATGGAGAAATTCGAAGGTATATTGAAGGTAAAACAAAAGGATGGGGGAAGGTGCGCCAAGAGGACAATTGGCATCACATCGTATTGGAGTTAATGCGCCAACATGAAAATGTATATGCCGATATTTCATACGCGCTCTGGGACAAAAAAGCATGGCCCGCCATTATTTCGGCTATTCAGGATCCGGAAATAGGCCGCAAGGTATTGTTCGGGACCGACTATTTTATGACAATAAAGGAAAAGAGCGAAATGAAATTGGTAAATGATTTCCGGAAAGCAATAAGCCATCAGGACTTTACCAAAATAGCAGTCACCAATCCCAAAGATTTTTTATTTATCCGATAAGCCACTGATTATGAAAATTGATACCACCGAAGCCATTTTAATAGGAGATGTGGAATGGATCCGTTCTCCTAACCACAGCGGATTTCTATTAAACAGGCAGCCCGATACTATCGTCATTCATTACACCGGAGGTTCCACTGCCGAAGGAGCCATCAATACCCTCTGTAATGAGAATGTTAACGCTTCTGCCCATCTCGTCATTGACCGCGACGGTAAAACCACACAACTGGTC
>JBGTLS010000165.1:0-1583 GCA_041744015.1 Cryomorpha sp.
CAATGATACGCAAATTGGCCTGATGTGGCACAAGCCAGTCAACATCTGCTCCTGTCAGGTTGTTTTTTTCCAGAATTTCCACCGATACATCTGCCATTTTGCTCACGGCAAATTTGAAAACTGTTTTCCCTTCCTGAAAAATGAAGTGTTCCTTGTTTTTAACTGTCTCCATACTTGCAGGATAAAGTGAGCCTCCGGCCTGCTGTCGCAAAAATTCACGCCCGCTTCCATCGGTTTTCAATATGGAATCCATAATACCAACTTCGTTGTTGACCGGCTCAATCAATACCGCTCCCGCAGCATCTCCAAAAATGATACAGGTCGTGCGGTCGGTATAGTCCACAATAGAACTCATCTTATCGGCTCCAACGACAATAATCTTTTGGTATTTGCCCGTTTCAATAAACTGACTTGCGGTGGTAACAGCGAATAAAAACCCGCTGCAGGCAGCCATCATATCAAATGACCAGGCATTTTTAATACCCACTTTATCGGAAATGATATTGGCCGTGGCAGGAAAAAGGTGATCAGGTGTGGCGGTTGCACAAATCACCATATCAATTTCATCAGGATGAGTACCTGTTTTTTCGAGAAGCCCTCTAATAGCTTCAGCACCCATATCGCTGCTCGCTTTGAGCGGGTCTCTTAAAATCCTCCGTTCCTGAATCCCCGTCCGGCTTACGATCCACTCATCGTTGGTGTCGACCATTTTCGCGAGGTCTTCATTGGTTAGTTTGTCTTCGGGCACATATCCGAATACTCCCGTAATTCCAGCCCTAACATTTGTCATAGGTGTGCGGTTTATCGCTAAAATGTGGTTAATTTAAGTCGCTAAAGATAGAAAACTTCCATAAGCGCACACACAAGTGAAGGGCCCGATGGGAACCATTAAAAAAAAATCAGCACGAGGCTGATTCTGAAAGGGTCAGTTTGAAAACTATGCTTCAGCTTTCTCCATTACCACTTTACCTTTATAGTAAAGTTTACCCTCGTGCCAGTGAGCACGGTGGTAAAGGTGAGCTTCACCCGTGGTAGAGTCGATTGCGATAGTCGGCCCGGTCGTTTTGTAATGGGTACGTCTTTTATCTCTTCTGGTCTTGGATATTTTCCGCTTGGGATGTGCCATGGTATTTCGTTTACGTTACTTCAATTTTTTTAATGCATCCCATCTGGGATCTGTTTTTTCCTCTTCTTCGGAATTATGCAACCGGCTTATAACGTCCTGATTACAATCTTTTTTATTTTGGTGCACCTTCTTTTGGGGCATTCCCAATACGAGCATTTCATAGATAATCTGTGAAACATCAAGTTCGTATGAATCATGAGAAAGAATGATGATTTCGTCCGTTTGCTCGAATGATTCATCCCCAAACTTTACAATGATATGCTCCTTTGCCTTGACATTTAACCTGATCGGATCACCACAGCGATCACAAAAGTCATCTACTGTGCCTTTCGCTTTCAGATCGAGCAACAAAAGGTTAGTCGATTTTTCCAGCGCAAGCTGCACTTTGAAATGCGCATTTTCTATCAGGTTACTTTCAAAAGCCTCAAAGAACGACTGACCGATGTCAAAATCGTAA
>JBGTLS010000166.1:0-3980 GCA_041744015.1 Cryomorpha sp.
CTCAAAGCAACACACGCTTCGATCTGATACAAGTTTGGCCAGTAATTCTTTTACCTGCGCCACTTTCAGACCATTCTCAACAGGGGTTCCCGTACCAACTGAGATGTTTGTATCCATTGAATCGACATCAAAACTCACATAGATGTTGTCACAATCCCATAAATGGTCGAGGGCTTCTTCGGCGACTTTTGATACACCCTTGGCCATAATTTCAGCCATTACGAAGTTTCGGATTTTGTGTTTTTTGATGAGCGCTTTTTCCGGTCCATCTATGTCCCGGACAGCGATATAAACGATATCATTTGGGTTAATTTTAGGACCACGGAAACTCATGTTTTTGAATTTCTCCCAAAACTTTAAGGTTTCTTTGCTGATATCATTGGTTTTCAGATCGAGATTGTCTTCCGCCATGGCAGCAGCGAGGGGCATCCCATGTACGTTGCCAGATCCGGTGGTAAAGGGTGTTTGAATGTCTGCGTGAGCGTCCACCCAAATTACTCCGAGGCGTTTTTTTCTTCTGGCCCTTTTAATACCGGCTATGGTTCCGGCAGCAGAGCTGTGATCGCCAGCGAGAACAATGGGAAAGTATTTATTTCGAAGTGCATTGGCGACTTCAGTCGCGACATTCACGCATGTATCATATACGTATTGAATGTACTTGGCATGTTTTGTAGTTGTTTCCTGAAACAGCACATCATTGTATGTCTGAACCTCCGCGGATGGATATTGAATAAAATAGTCTGACTTTTTGTCAAGACAAGCTGTTTTCAGCGCGTCGATACCAAGACTGGCACCCCTTGTTCCTGCCCCTATTTCTGATCGAACTTCAATAAGTTTGATTTTCTTCATGCGTAATGCGTAAAATTGATGTGTTGATGGTCTGCTGCGTTCGGGAATTTCCCTTTGGATGAGCGCTGCAAAGATTGCAATTTTAACACTATTAAAAAATTGTGATATTTCTGCTTTCTGTAGAGTCGGATAACGAAAAACAAAATGTTATTTCGCGGTACCTGAGAAACGTCTGATCGACAAATCTAAAGCACTGAGCGAAACCCTGTGAGCTAAATGTCCGTATCCGCATCGAATTACTTCTTACCCTCGTATTAGTTGAATCAACCTGACCAAAATTACTCTGCTTTGAATATATCAACTTCCACCCCAAACCGGGATACAAATTTCGCTGTCAAGATTTTGTGGCTTACCCCGGTTTTGATTATGGCAATGCTCGCTGTGGCATGCAATCAAATATCCGAACGCATGCTTGATCACAGGATGGAAACTGGAATTATTGAATACAGCATTACCTTTCCGGAAGTCACTTCAGAAAGCATTACGGCCAGTCTTTTACCTGATCGGATGACATATGCTTTCTCACAACATGCCTTTTCATCAAATTTTGAAACTGCAGGCGGGGTTTTTAAAAACAGGATTGTGGCTGATCAATCGACGAAAACGCTGGAACATCAGTTAAAAGTTTTCAGAAAGAAAATCAAAGTTAAAATGAACGAGACTGATGTGAATAAAATGTTGAGTACATATCCAAAAATGACCGTGATCAAAACGGATGAAATCGACACAATAGCTGGCTATCGTTGTCAAAAAGCGTTGATCGTATTTGAAGAAGTCGGTATGGCCCATATAGAAGTTTACTATACGAATGAGATCAAAATGAAATCGCCAAACTGGTGCACCCAGTATCATGAGATTGAAGGCGTACTTATGGCGTATGAAATAGAGGAATTCGGGATCAGGATGCGGCTCCAGGCCATCTCTGTTAAGGGGATGCAGGTGGAACAGGAGTTAACTCCGGGGCAAGAAGATTATGCAACGATTTCCAGGGAAATGATGGATATTGAGTTAGCGCAGTTGGTGGAAACATTTGAATTATGACAAGACTTTACAAAGCGACTTGCCTTATTTTAGTTCTTATGCTGGTTGGATTTCATTCATTTAGCCAGTTTGAGGGACGTATTCATTATCAGGTAACCTACAAAACAGATGATTCATCTGTGGGGCGATATATTTCTGTTTTGCCCTCCGAAAGTATTCTGACCGTAAAAGGAAATAATTCCCGTTTTGAACAGCCGATCGCCGGCGGTGGCCGCCAAATATTTATCTCCAACTCCGAATTTGAAACCGGTATGCTCCTTATGAACTTTATGGGTGAAGAATTCTTCGTAAGGTTGACTAAAGAATCCATTGGAACACTGCAAAAAATAAAACCCTACCCTACCATCGCCGATGAAGGTCGAAAAAACATTTTGGGATTGTCATGTAAGAAGGCATATGGGATAAGTGGAAATGATACGCTGACCGTTTATTATAATGATTCTATGCACAATGGTGTGCTTTTACCTCAATTTCCCGATATAGGTGGCTTACCCATGGACTACGAAGTGAGGCAGCATAATTTGCATACCCATTTCGTCGCTAAAAAAATCGAAAGAGGAAACATTACACCTGAATCCTTTATCATTCCGGGCAATGTGAAAGAAATATCATTTGAAGAATTTGCAAAACACTTTGCTGAGCCTCTTGCTCCAGTCGCAACTCAGGATTAGTTTTTCAACAATCCTTACTACGCTTATCTAAATCTGATGTTTACCTCAGTTGCGCCCTGCCCATACAATCTGAAATCGGCATCCCGGTATTGGCAATCCGGAAAAAACTGAAGTGCCTGGATAATTTCCTCCTTTAAAATTCCTTTGCCAACTCCGTGTATGAATACCAATTTAGGAATTCGCTGTTCATAAGCCATATTCATCATTCTTGTAAAGTGCGCCATTTGGATTTTAACCATTTCGTAATTCGAAAGGTTTGCATTTGAATCCAGCAGTTCGTGAATATGCAAATCAACTTCATGGATCACATCCCGCTCTCCCAATGGATCTGTCCGACGAGGTTTCTTTCGATATAAATCTGCTTCCAAATCTTCGGTAATTCGCGTATTCAATTCAGGATTTTCGAAAGAGAGGAATATGTCCGCATTTGCCTTCCGCAAAATGATATCCCCGGCTGCACAGGGATATTCAAATCCACTGTCATCTTTTACAAATATCACCTCTCCCTCGATACGCGCAATAACGCCTGAGCCTTTCATATCTAAAAAATCTACCTGATCACCGGGATTGTATTGCATATATATCAAAATGAAATCCGTTTCTCCTTCAAGGAATATTAAATTCGCAGTCGAATAGTAAACAAAGGTAAAATGATCTTCACATCTCCGATGCTGCATCTCAAATGGGCGGCGATTATATTTATTGTCGGACTGCTGGGAACAGGCTGCGGTGGATTGAAAAATACTGGTGCCGTTCAGAAGGTTTCAAAGAATGACATTGTAGTTGGATTTTATAACGTGGAAAATTTGTTTGATACGATTAATGATCCGTCAATCAATGATGAAGAATATCTTCCAGGTTCTGAGAAAGCGTGGAATTCAAAGAAATACCAGGATAAAATTAACATGCTGGCACAAGTAATAGCGGGCTTTACATCTGGTCAAAGTTCGATTGTCGGATTGTGCGAAGTGGAAAACGAAACTGTCGTGCAGGATTTGATTAACGCTCCCGAATTGCGGAAGCATCATTATTCCATTTTACATATCAATAGTCCTGATGAAAGGGGAATTGACGTGGCATTGGTTTACGACGGACGCAAATTTGATTTGGTCAACAGCAGGGTCTTCGCCATTCCCATGCCCGCAGGAGAAAGACCGACCAGAGACATTCTTTACGCCAAATTACAGGCGCAAAGAATGGGTGAAATTCACGTCTTTGTAAATCACTGGCCGTCGCGTTATGGAGGTGCTGAAGCCAGTGAACCAAAACGTCTGGCTGCCGCCACTGTGCTTCGAAATGCGATTGATAGTTTACAGGCTGCCGATCCCCGCGCTCAAATCGTTTGTCTGGGAGATTTCAATGACTATCCTGAAAATCAATCACTCCTGACTTTGACCGGATCAGTGAATTCTCCATCAG
>JBGTLS010000167.1:0-20811 GCA_041744015.1 Cryomorpha sp.
GGAGCCGTGCGAGAATATAAAATGAAAGGATGTTGTAAAATATACTACCCACTCTGGCACTGATTTCATAAGGTGCTGAAAATCCATCGACCGGAAAACCTCCCAAAATTGCCGTTAGGTGTCCGATTAGGAAAAAGGGCGCGTACAGTATGGCTTGTCCACAGGTGTACCTGATAATGATGTGCCCATTCGGGAGATGGGTGAATTGATACATTGTGCTGCTGGGATTGTATGTATCGAAAATGCCCTTGAGTACCTCGAAATTTTCAATCACCAGATTTTTCTGAATAAATGCCAATGGCAGATAGTAATAATAGCCAAAGGCATCCCAGCTAATCGCGTTTCCGTGATCGAGAAAAATGAAGAAGTGGGTCAGGATGGCAATAGAAATCAAAGCCAGGGCGACAGCTGTAAGTGGTGCCTTACGGAAAAATGAAGCGGTAAGTAATGACTGGTTTATCACGGGTTTTTTTATTGCGTTTTACTGATTTCCATATCCCACTGAGCAGGACCATTGATCAAAATCGGTTGAAACTACGATTTTATACCTAAGAGGAAAATAGAAATACCATTTTCGATCTATTCTTCCGGGATAAGTTGAATCCGATCCCGGTCAAGGCCACTTGACTCGCAGTAAATCTGCAGGTGATGTTCATCCATATGATCGAAAAAATCCATATAGTTGTCCGGATAGGAGCCCGTGTACCCGTTCACGAGTGTAATACCAATTTCCTGACCGGCAAGCATGGCTGTAATATGATGGTATATAATTTCAGCGTGGCTGGCACTGTCGTTTTTACATTGGTATCCCACAACATCATATATGGGATTGTGATTTTTCCGAATGGTTTCAACAGCCTTGTCAACCAGGTGTGTCGCTTCGGATTTAGAAAATCTGCGGACATCGCTGTTTATTACATGTGCATGATCCAAAAACACCAGTATGGGTAAAAGATAAATTATGAATTTAAACCTGGGATAAAATCGGCTCAACTCCTGAACGGCATAAATGAATGGAACAATAAAAAACAAAACCTCAACATGAATGATCCGGGTTAAGGCCCGCATGGAAGAAAAGCCGGGTAATTCATAGATGAGTTTGTATGCGGATATCCCACCGAAATTCAAGCAAAAAACCATACTCAAAAGGAATGCACTTGCCAGGTACAGGACAAATTGTTGGCTGAGGGCAGACTTTCTCCTTTTAAAATAAACAATGGGTAGGAGGAGAATTCCGATCCACGCCAGAGCCCCGGGAAAAATCCAGTGATCCCACCACGAATCGAAGGCATAGGCACTGTGTTCATAAAGGATACCACCCCACAACACGGAAGTTGGAAAGGCGAAAAAGTAAGAACGAACCCTCGGTATGCTATGCAAAATCTGGCTAAACTTTCGCATACCAACTGTCGCTGAAGCTTCTATATATGGGAGCATCAATGGAAGGAGCAGCGCAATTGCCAGAACCAATATGCCTGTGAATTTCAATGTGAAATCTCTATTTCTGAATTGTTGAAACAACTCCATGTCTCTGTACACAATCAGGTATGACGCAAGAAGGAAAAGAATGGCATAAACCGCAAAAAAGCCGAGGTAGAATCCGCAATAGAATTGATACACGATACCCAAAACCAACAGGAGGAGATATCGAATTTCTCTGGTGGAAAAATAACGCCACGTCCAGAAAAAAATGAGCGGGAGCATAAATTTCGGAAAAACCTGTGCGTTGGTAGACTGGCCCAGATTGAAAAGACCAAAAGCAAAAATATAGGCACCAACAGCGGCAAGGATTGTATGACCGAACCATTTGTGCAGGGCCAGAAAACAGCATATGAAATTCAGCGCTACCAGTGTTATAAACCAAATCTGAAAACAAGTCTCGCGGTCAAAGCCCATTAGACGTGGTAATGAATAAAAGGGTAAAGTGCCGAGAAGATTGTCAGAATAGGCGATGACATTGGGCGTAGGATATAAAAACCGCGCATTCCAATAATCGTCGATCCTTCCTGTGAAAAATTGGTATCCGTGTTCGAGAATGAATGTATTAAACCGGGCATCTCCGAGGTCGCCAGGAATCATGGAAAAATCCGATTCCATAATCGCAATCGGGAAACTATAAAGGCCTGCGCAGAACAGGACGAAGACGAGAAACATGTCAACTGCACCTTTTAATCTGCCGGTTTTCAGATTATCCATGGTGTTGTGAAAAAGGTGGGAGACATATTTTCAAGGTGAATGGAATTCGATTGGGAGAAGGCTCCATTTATAACATTGAATAATTCACCCTCAATTGCGAATAAATTTATTCAATTTGACCCACATCATCCGGAATGATCAGTTTGCCACTGGTCTTCGATTTCATTTCTTCGATAGTGACTCCCGGTGCAAGCTCGCGCAAAATGAACCCACCTTCGGGATGAATGTCAAGCACACCAAGTTCGGTTACAATACGCTTCACGCAGCGGGTTCCGGTGAGGGGCAGGGTGCATTCCGGCAGCAGTTTGCTTTCGCCATCTCTGCTCGTATGCATCATTGCCACAATGATATTTTCGGCGGAAGCCACAAGGTCCATTGCTCCTCCCATTCCTTTTACCATTTTTCCAGGCACTTTCCAGTTGGCGATATCACCATTTTCAGACACTTCCATGGCTCCCAGCACCGTGAGTTGCACGTGCTGACCACGGATCATTGCAAAACTCATGGCCGAGTCGAAAAAACTCGCACCGGGTAAAGTTGTGATGGTTTGCTTGCCTGCATTGATAAGATCGGCATCCTCATCTCCATCAATGGGAAAGGGACCCATGCCAAGCACCCCATTCTCGGATTGAAATTCTACTGTAATGCCTTCGGGAACATAATTCGCTACGAGGGTAGGAATACCAATTCCGAGATTGACATAATATCCGTTTTGCAGTTCTTTTGAGATGCGTTTCGCAATTCCGTTTTTATCAAGCGCCATTATGCGGGGGATTTTTGTTGAACGGTTCGTTGTTCAATGCGTTTCTCAAACATTTCGCCCTGAAATATGCGTTGCACAAAAATGCCAGGAGTGTGAATTTCATTGGGATCCAATTCGCCGGCAGGTACCAGCTCTTCCACTTCGGCAATGGTGATTTTGCCAGCCATGGCCATCAATGGGTTGAAATTGCGGGCGGTTGCTTTGTATATCAGGTTTCCGGCTGTGTCACCTTTCCAGGCTTTCACCACGGCAAAGTCGACGGTGAAGCTCTGCTCCATCACATACATTTTGCCGTTGAATTCCCGGGTTTCTTTTCCTTCGGCAACCTCTGTCCCAAAACCAGCGGGGGTATAGAAAGCGGGGATTCCAGCTCCTGTGGCCCTGCAGCGCTCCGCCAGCGTGCCTTGCGGAATGAGTTCCACTTCGAGTTCTCCACTCAGCATCTGCCTTTCGAATTCTTTGTTTTCTCCCACATAAGATGAGATCATCTTCCTGATCTGCCTCTTTTTCAAAAGCAAACCCAGACCGAAATCGTCCACGCCGGCATTGTTTGAAATGCACGTGAGGTTATTGATTTCCGTTTTGGAAAGCGCTGCGATGCAATTTTCGGGTATTCCACAGAGGCCAAACCCTCCAAACATCACCGTCATGCCTGACTCCATTCCACGAATGGCTTCGTCTACGCTTTTTACAACTTTATTCATCTGCAAACAATTTTACCAGTTCAAAACATCCTGGGTATCAAACACATTTTGTGATCGGGAGTAAGCGCCACAATCAAGTGCCACTGATATTCCTTCCGGCTTTTCAAATGCGCCCTGTGATACGCTCAAACGTTCGTCGGCATAGGCGGATTTCATAAAGAACCCCCAAATGGGCAATGCCATATTGGTCCCCATACCGAGTCGCAAAGTACGAAAATGTACTGCCCGGTCCTCCGCACCAACCCAAACTCCGGTTACAAGGTCGGGGGTGAGTCCCATAAACCATCCGTCGGATTGATTCTGCGTGGTTCCGGTTTTTCCTGCAATTTTGATCGATCGTTCGAATCCGTCGTATTGTCGGTCAGGCAAGTCCATCCGAAGCCGCATAGCCGTGCCGGTGGTTTTGCCCTGGTGTTTATTGTACACACCGTCAATTGTCCCTTCCATCAGGCTAAGCATGGTATATGCTGTTTTGGCATCCATGGCCTCTTTAGTTTTCGGTTGCATCTGGAAGATTGCGTTACCATTTTTGTCTTCGATGCGCAAAATGTATATCGGTTTTACATGAACACCCATATTGGCAAAAGTGGCATTTGCTGAGGTGATTTCCATGAGGGAGAGGTCAGCCACCCCGAAACATTGTGACACCACGGGCTCCATATTGCTTTCGATGCCAAGATCTTTGGCGAGCTGGATGATGGCCTGTGGACCGAACTGTTTCATGACCCAGGCGGTAACAGTATTGACCGAATTGGCGAGTCCCCATTTCAGGGAAACCATATACCCATAGTCACGATCAGGGTCGTGGGGTGTATAATCCTGTTGCAGATTAAAACTTCCGGCGTGGAAAGTCGTCGGCACCTTGGGCACTTCATAACAGGGTGAATAACCCTCACGAATCGCTGTGGCGTACACGAAGGGCTTGAAGGTGGAACCCACCTGACGTTTACCCTGTTTTACGTGGTCGTACTGAAAATATTTATAGCTGTTACCACCTACCCAGGCTTTCACAAATCCTGTTTTTGGATCGATGCTCACCAGACCAGCCTGAAGAAAACTCTTGTAATACACAATGCTGTCCATGGGACTCATCAACGTATCCCGTTCACCTTGCCAGGTGAAAATTTTCATCGGAATCTTTGTGTTGGCAAAAATATATTCCACACTGTCTGCGGGTATTGCGCGCCATTTCTCTGCGCAGTCTTCCGCATTGCACTGGTGATAACGCGTACCGTCTTCCATTACCACATCTATATTCACGCGTCTTTTGCAATTCGGACATTCCTTTCCGGTCATCTCGCGGTACCGCGGTGTACGGCGCATAGCAGAAGTTTTAATTTTATGGATGTCATCCAGCGAAAGGTCATTTGAAAAAGGTGGATTGCGATACTTGGCAACATCGTTCCAGAATTGCTTTTGCAATTCTCCGCCGAGGTGTTGTTTTACGGCATTTTCGCCGTGATCCTGAAGTCTCGAATCAATGGTGGTGAAAACACGAAGTCCATCCCGGTATATGCTGTAGGGATCACCATTTGCTTTCGCATATTTATAACTTCCATCGCTGTTTTTTTCTTCAAACATGGTGCGTAGTTCTCCCCGCAAAACTTCCCTGAAATAAGGCGCCGGGCCTTCATTGTGATCCACTACCTGATAATTCAGCACGAGAGGCAACCGGCTCAGGGAATCGTATGCGGCCCGGGAAATATATTTGTTTCTCACCATTTGAGCCAGAACCACATTGCGGCGATGTAGTGTGGTATCCGGTCGTCGCACGGGGTTAAACAGAGCGGGATTTTTGGCCATTCCAACCAACATCGCCGCCTGTTCCAAATTCAGGGAATCTGGCTGAACGTCGAAATAAACATTCGACGCAGATTTGATTCCCACAGCGTTGTTGACCCAATCAAATTTATTGAGGTACATGGTGAGAATTTCATCCTTCGTGTATTGGCGTTCAAGCCTTACGGCAATAATCCATTCCTGAAATTTTTGAAATACCCTTTCGATACCGTTTCCCGGTTTTTCAGTAAAAAGCATTTTACTCAACTGCTGGGTAATGGTGCTGGCTCCACCGCGTTTGCCCAGATACCATCCTGCACGGACAGTACCTTTTAAATCTATACCGGAATGCTCGTAAAATCTTTCATCTTCTGTGGCCACCAGCCCCTGAATGAGATATGGCGATAATTGGTCGAATTCGACATTGGTTCTGTTCTCAAGAAAGAATTTACCAAGTAATACGCCATCTGAGGAAATTACTTCGGTAGCCAGATTGGTTTTGGGATTCGCAAGAGCCACTGTATCCGGCAAATCACTCTCGGAGGCAATAAAAAGCAAAACTCCCAACCCGATCAGCGGAGACAGGCAAATCACCCATAACAGAAACACGTAGCGTTTTCCGAGAGGTTTTTTCTTTATTTTGGTCTCTTCCATATGTTTAAAACAATTCCCGTTTTATCCTTTTACCTCTACAATTGTAAGCTGTAGAGAGATATTAATTTTTGGTTTTTTCAATTCGCAAACCAATGTTCCTAATGCCTTCCAACGTATCTGTTCGCATGGCCTGTTCGATTTCCACTTTGTAGGTGCCACTAAGCGGAAAACGTCTGTTGTAATTGTACATCACTTTATTGGTCATATGCTGGCTGCTGCTGAGATATCCATTCCCTTTCCCGATCCACCTTCCCATCGCGTCAGCCAACACCACTCCAACAGTATCTCTGGAGGATTTTCCATTGGGAAAAGTGGTCTTTACAAAAACGTACAAATTCCGGTAAGGATACGATTCGGTGTTGCGCACGTTCAAAAGGAAATTGTGCTGGCTTATCGTATCTGAAATATCAAAAGTCATAATGGCTTTTTCACTTGTAATCCATTTGGCATCGGGAATTTCCATGTTTTGTTCAAAAACCAGATTCTCATCCGCACAACTACATAGTATGAAAATTCCTAAAATGCCAAACCAATGCACACTGTTAAACGTCATTGCCCTGGTCTTTATTTCGGGGTTTTCTTCGGGGTCCTTTTCCACTACGGGGCGGGCGGTTTCCTTTGTTTTCCCCGCCTGCTCCCGGAGCCTGCACAGATTTAGCCTGAGGAGGTCCGGATGGGTTTTCGCCAGTGATTCGCGGTTTATTGGGATTTCTTCCGGATTTTCTTCTATTCTGATTTCTGGGCGGTGCACCGTCTTTCCGGGGTTCCCTTGCTATCTGTATATTCCTTTCGCCACCCGGAGCGGCTCCCTGAGGAGCTGATCTCTGAGGCCGGTTTCCATCCGGTTTGCGCTTCTTGTTTCGACGTTTTCCTTTTTTCTCATCAAATCTGCTCAGGCTATCCTGCGCATCCACGCGCGCATATGCCTCCACCAAGGGCTCTACATAATCATTGAAATCTTTCAAATCATCAACGAGCTGACCTTTGTCATTCATTGAGATGATTTCCTTGGTGCGTTCTATGGTGAGTGGAACCGGAGAATTTGCGCCTCCTTCTTCATATACATACCACAGAATTCCTTTGAAAATGTCTGTTTTGATATGTACTGCGCTGCCCTTTTTGGTTTTGATTTTCGCATGATTTTTTGGAAAATGCTTGAGTGCATCCAGATAAGAATCCAATTCGTAGTTCAGGCAGCATTTCAGTTTTCCGCATTGACCGGCTAGTTTCTGGGTATTGAGCGCCAGTTGCTGATACCGGGCTGCGCTTGTCGAAACAGAACGGAAATCGGTCAGCCAGGTGCTGCAGCAAAGTTCCCTTCCGCACGATCCAATTCCACCGAGGCGGCCGGCTTCCTGACGGGCGCCGATTTGTCGCATTTCGATTCTCACGCGAAAAGTATCTGCCAGTTTTCTGATTAATTCGCGGAAATCCACCCGTCCTTCGGCGGTGTAATAGAAAATGGCTTTTGATTTATCTCCCTGATACTCTACATCACCTATTTTCATTTCAAGCTTTAAGCTGCTGGTAATGCCGCGCGCTTTGAGCATGGTATCGTGTTCCTGAGCCCGGGCTTCACGCCATATTTCGAGTTCTGCGGTATTTGCTTTTCGCAAAATGCGTTTGAGATCCCGGGTATTTTTAGTCGCATTTTTCTTCTGCATTTGCAGCCTTGCCAATTCTCCGGCCGCGGCCACAATGCCGACGTCATATCCCGGGCTACACTCCACGATGACAGCATCACCGGGATTGAGCGAAAGTTTTTCGCTGTTGCGGAAAAATTCCTTTCGGGTATTTTTAAATCGTATTTCTACATATTCGAATGGGGCTATCTGACCCGGCAAATCCATGTTTGCCAACCAATCAAAAACAGCTAATTTGCTGCATCCTCCACTCGAACAGGTACCGTTATTTTTACAGCCAGCAGGCTGACCGTTTTTTCCATTGGTACAAGTTTCACATCCCATGAATTACTGATATTCGTTCAAAATTAAGAAAGTACTTCAGGTTTGCGCGGATTGAATATTTTCATCATGCCGTGGCTCATTTTCATAAAAAGCAAAGGTCCGTGTGCGTTGCGCTCTATCAGGTAATGTCCCCGACTTAAAATGTCATGGAAACCCTGTAGGTCGTTTGACACGATAATCGGTGCAAACCGCGCTGCAAATTCAGCGGCATTCTTGTCAAATCGCGCTTTGTCTTTTCCTGCAAAGGAAAAAACCAAGCTGTCGTGCAAAAAGTGCAGGCAATATTCCAAAAAATGTTTTTGACTTTCCTTTGACATGCCGGCCAATGTATCCACCACTTTTAATGCCTGATCCAAATTACTCACCACGCATGCCCGCATCCATGTTACAAAAAGATTCAAATACGGTGCATTGTTATCTTCCTCCTGCAGTATTTGCTTCGCTTTCGCCAAATTTCCTTCTGCCCGCCATGCGATTTGCTCAGCGGCTTCCCAGGTCGCACCGAATTTTTCCGTAAGGGCACGCGTAATTTCCCCTTCGCTCAGCCGATCACACTTCACAAGTTGCGTGCGCGAAATGATGGTGGCCAGCATGTCTTCTGTAGAATTCACAACCAGAATAATGAGTGTTTTCTCGGAAGGCTCCTCGAGCGTTTTGAGCAATTTATTGGCTGCCTGCGGATTGAGTTTTTCTGCCAGCCAAATGATGAGCACTTTGTGTCCCCGCTCAAAAGATTTGAGCGATAAGGCTTTCACCAACTCGTTTGCTTCCTTCGCCGTGATAATGGGTTTTTTGTTTTCCCCGCCCATCGCCTTTTCCCAGTCGGCCAATGTGAGGTAAGGATTGGCTACTGCGGTGGCGACAAAATCGCGGTAATACGGCTGACAAGTGTCAATCTTTTCGGTTTTGATAAAAGGAAACGAAAAGTGTAAATCGGGATGACCAAAATGATCCATTTTCCGACAGGACGCACATGTGCCGCATCTGTCATCCTCACCCGGATTCTGGCAAAAAATATACCCGGCAAAAGCAACGGCCAGCGCAAAATTACCCGATCCTTCACTTCCGTGAAAGAGGAGCGCGTGGCCAACATGGCCATCTTTTACTGCCTGCATGAGTCGCTTCCGGACAGGTTCCTGCCCTATGATGTCATTAAATCGCACTATTCCTGAATTGAGATCAAAGCTAGGAAAATTATACGGTGAGAACAGGATGTTTACATTCCATCAGGCCGGTGGAAACGTTGAAATAATTCTAATTTTACGATTCCAAAAAGAGAAACAATGACCAAAATCGACAATTATAATTTCAAAAATAAAAGGTCCCTGATTCGTGTAGACTTCAATGTTCCACTCGACAAAGAATTTCATGTCACTGACAATACGCGGATTAAGGCGGCAGTGCCTACCATTAAAAAAATTCTGAAAGATGGCGGTTCGGTAGTACTGATGTCGCACCTTGGCAGACCAAAAGGGGGCCCGGAAGATAAATTTTCACTGAAGCACGTTCAGTCTGCTCTGGAAAAGGAATTGGGGATGACTGTAAAATTTGTGGAAGATTGTGTGAGTGACAAGTCACGGGAAATATCTTCCGGGCTGAAGGGTGGAGAGGTCCTCCTCCTCGAAAATTTAAGATTTTACAAAGAAGAGGAGGCCGGTGACGAATTCTTTGCAGGTCAGCTTGCCGAACATGGCGATTGTTATGTGAACGATGCTTTCGGAACAGCCCACCGCGCGCATGCATCCACAACTATCGTAGCCAAATTTTTTCCCCACGACAAGATGTTCGGTTACGTGATCGAAAATGAAATTGAGAATATTGATAAATTGCTGAACAGCAAAGACAAACCAGTTTTAGCGATTATCGGAGGAGCCAAGGTCAGCAGTAAGATTACCATTCTGGAAACGCTGCTCCCAAAGGTCGATCATATGATTATTGGAGGAGGAATGGCATATACCTTTATTAAGGCGCGCGGCGGACAAATTGGAAATTCTCTTGTGGAAGATGATTATCTGGAATTGGCTGAAAAGCTTCTGGCGGAAGCCAAAAACAAAGGTGTCGAAATTCATTTGCCTGCCGATACGCTTATCGCCGATGAGTTTAGAAATGATGCGAGTACTGATGTTTGCGATACCAAGCACATCCCGGATGGATGGATGGGGTTGGACATCGGGCCCAATACCACAAAAGCATTCACAGATCTCATCGCCGATTGCCGCGTCATTCTCTGGAATGGACCGATGGGCGTTTTTGAAATGGAAACTTTTTCAAAAGGCACGATCGCTGTGGCCAATGCCCTGGTGAAAGCCACTGAAAAGGGCGCCTTCACACTCGTTGGAGGTGGAGATTCTGTAGCTGCAGTAAATCAGTATGGCCTTTCCGAAAAGGTGAGCTATGTGTCTACGGGTGGCGGTGCCATGCTCGAGTATCTCGAAGGCGTAACCCTTCCGGGAATTGCGGCGATTCAGGATTAAATACTTTTCCCGAAAGTAACCGGTCTATTCGACCAGATCCTTCTGCAAGGAATCCAACCGGTCGATCAGATCGTCACGCCATGATTCTTCTTTGAGAATGGGGTAGATCGTCGGCGCGAATTGGGCGAGGGGTTCATATAGGTATGAGTCGGCTTTCCAGGAAACCGGAATCAGACTTTTAGTTCCTGGTATTCCATTCAAAATGTAAAGGATACCGCTAATAATCAATGCAAATTTCAAACCTCCAAAAAGCAAACCAAATAGTTTGTTGACCAGGCCGAGCGCAACCATTTTAACAACCCCTTCAAGCACTTTTCCAAAAATGAAAACTGCCACGACGATCAGAATGAAAAGCGCTGCAAAAGCGATGATCAAACTCATTTGCGGATCGGTATTGTAGTTCTGTTCGAGGTAATCACCAGCTCTTTCACCGAACATGGCAGCGCCATAGACACCCAGGATGAGGGCCATCAGGGTGCATATTTCCAGAATAAATCCGCGGGAAAATCCGCGGTACATTCCCCAAATGAGGGGTATTGCGAGAATAATGTCGAGGTAAGGCATCAGCGTAGGAGAATTCCTTTTTGGCCCATTAATGGTACTTCGGTGAGATTGGCAGGCTGGATAGATTCTGCGAGAAAAACGTACTTCTTGTCATACAATTGTTCGCCGATGTAAAAACTCACCCAATACTGGTTGTTCAGCGCAAAAAGCTCAGACATAATGGGCTCAATTTTTACGAAACTCTGCGGGGGCACCTCTGCTACAAAATGTCGCAATTCGGAAGTTTTTACACTTTCGTCACCGACCTGACCATAACCTCTGGAAGAGATCAGCACATTTGTCAAAATTTCGTTTTTCATGCTGATCAGGTAGATGTACCACTCATCTTCACCTCCCAATACATTTGCCTGGGGTACGGCTGCGATGGCAATATCTTCAACCTTGGGTTGTTCGATGTCTTTAATCACTCAATAATTGTTTTGACAAACATAGATAGTGGTGTTGGAATTATATCAACGATGAAATAAAATTTACACCATCATTCATTTTATAAAAAGTCAGTCGACTTTCAGGTTTTCCACTCCGGGCTGATATTCCCATTCAAAAAGGGAAGCGAGATGGACTTTTAATTTATCGCAAACCTCCTGCATGTTTATATAATGTCCCAATTCTGCAGACATTGAGGTAACGGCCTTGTCATCGATTCCGCAGGGGATGATGTGCTTGAAATAATTCAAATCGGTATTGACATTAAAAGCAAATCCGTGCATCGTCACCCAACGGCTGCATTTCACACCGAGTGCGCATATTTTCCTCGATTTTGAATCATCTTCTGCGTCGAGCCAAACGCCGGTGAGACCCGAAATGCGGCTTCCATCCAGTCCGTATTCTGCAATGGTCAGGATCACTGCTTCTTCGAGATACCGCAAATATTTGTGGATATCTGTGAAAAACTGATCGAGGTCGATGATGGGATAACCCACTATCTGTCCAGGTCCGTGAAAAGTAATATCCCCTCCGCGGTTGATTTTATAAAAATCGATGTCTTTGTTTTCAAGATCCGATTCGCTGAGCAAAAGATTCGACATTTTGCCACTTTTGCCGAGGGTGTAAACGGGATGGTGCTCGCAGAAAAATAAGAAATTTTCAGGCTTATCAATGGTATTTTCAGCCGTGCGAAGACGTATTTTATCGGCGACAATACCAGCGAAAATCTTTTCCTGAAAATCCCAGGCCTGCTTGTATCGCACGAGGCCCAAATCTTTAAAAATGACAATTTTGTTGTTTGGACTCACCCTTTTGCCAATTCACTTTTGAAGTAATCAATCACCTGAATTTCGATTGGATCGACCTTTCTTTCCAAAGACAGATAAAATGAAATCCAGTCGGATAAATGGATGAGATAATAAACCTCCTCTATTCGGTTCGCGCCTTTCGCAGTAATCTCGACTATTTTATCGGTGTATTTTCGAATAATGTCAAGGCTTAGTTCCATGCGTTTTACGGTGCCGGGATGGTCTTCGCTGGTGCGAATCAGAATGGCCGAGAAATTTTTGTTACCGCCTGCCCAACCCACGAGTTCATTGTGGTTCATTTCCGGAAGGACGTGGTGCCAACACAACATTTTGGCATTTTCATTGATCTGCTGTCGCAAGCGAACTGCCACGCCTTCAAAGTAAGTTTCTGCGTAAATCACAGGGGTGCTGCCAGCTATTTTATTTGCAATAGCGGCTGCTTCCACTTTGATAGAACCCGATTCAATTTGTAGGAATCGCGCGGCTTTTTCAAGTTGCTCCTTAAACCCTGATGGAATTAAGTGATACGCGTGCATCAAAAAGAACAACTGTAGCGCATTGTATCCGAAACTTGTGCGCGGCGGTTGGCCACCCGGAATCACCACGTGATTGAACCCGTGCAATTCAGCCAGCGTTTTGAGTTTCCCACCCGAGGTAATACATGCAATCTGCGCATTTTTTCGACGTGCCTCTTCTAATGTGCTCAGCGTTTCTTCGGTGTTTCCACTGTAGCTGCAGGCTATGAACAGTGTTTCTGAAGAGACCCAGGCCGGCAAACGATAGTCGTGCACAAGCGCAACCGGCACGGTGCATTCGTCCCAAACGAGTTGTGAAATGATTTTGCCTCCAATACCAGAACCCCCGAGGCCCGAAATGACCACATTCGAAACGGGTTGTGTTTTATACGATTGCGATGCTTTGGCGCCTATCGTCAACGACTCAATCATGTTTTTTGGAAATGCTGTGATCAGGCGATCCATTTCCTTCACGGATTCTGAAATACTCATATTGATAAATATATAATGATGCTTAATTTCCTAATTTGCAGATTCCAAAGGTAGTATTTGCATACTTCACAGCCCTTATGCAATTTGATATCTTTGCAAAAAAAAGCCAGATGAACGGGGTATCTCTCAGCGAGCAGGAAAAAATCAGAAGGGAAGCACTGCAAGCTATCCGGGAGATGAAAATTAATCCTTATCCGCCCGAAGAGGTGGAAGTCAGCCATTCGGCTGAAGAAATCCTTTCCGGATTTTCAGAAGATGGAGAGGAATGGAAAGATGTAAAACTGGCAGGCCGTCTGATGGGCAAACGCATCATGGGTAAAGCTTCCTTTGCAGAATTGCAGGACCATACAGGAACGATTCAGCTCTACTTTAACCGCGATGAAATCTGTCCCGGGGAAGACAAATCACTTTACAACGATCTTTTCAAAAAACTCATCGATCGCGGAGATTTTATCAGCGTGCAGGGTTTTGTATTCAAAACCCAGGTGGGTGAAATCAGCATTCACGTGAAGTCATTCAAGCTGTTGAGCAAGTCCATCAAGCCGCTTCCGTTTCCGAAAACGGATGAAGAAGGCAATGTGCACGACGCGTTTACCGATCCTGAGCAGCGATACCGGCAGCGATATGTTGACCTGGTGATCAATCCCAAAGTGCGCGACACTTTCGTGAAAAGGACACGCGTGATCGATACCATGCGTCGGTACTTTAACGCACAGGGTTATTTGGAAGTGGAAACTCCCATTCTCCAACCCATTCCGGGAGGAGCCACCGCGCGCCCGTTCAAAACGCATCACAATGCACTGAACATGCCGCTTTATCTGCGTATTGCAAATGAACTTTACCTCAAAAGGCTGATTGTCGGTGGATTTGAAGGGGTGTATGAATTTGCGAAAGATTTCCGGAACGAAGGCATGGACCGGACGCACAATCCGGAATTCACCATCATGGAAATCTACGTGGCGTACAAAGATTATCATTGGATGATGAAATTCACCGAAAACCTCCTGGAGCGTGTGGTTACAGAAGTGAATGGAAGTCCTTCCACGAAAGTAGGAGAAAACGAAATATCATTCAAGGCACCTTTCGTCAGGCTCACCATGACCGACGCCATCAAAAAATATACGGGAGTGGACATTTCCAATCTCGATGAAACCGGCTTGCGCGATGCCTGCCACCAATTGGGCATTCCCACCGATCCGAGCATGGGCAAGGGAAAACTCATTGACGAGATTTTTGGAGAGAAATGCGAAAAGAAACTGATTCAGCCGACCTTTATCATTGACTATCCGGTAGAAATGTCACCGCTGTGCAAGCGCCACCGCGACAACCCTGAACTCACTGAGCGGTTTGAACTTATCATCAACGGGAAGGAAATCGCCAATGCCTACACAGAGTTGAACGATCCGATCGATCAGCGCGATCGCTTTGAAGAACAGTTGCGCCTTTCCGAAAAAGGAGATGACGAGGCGATGTTTATCGACCACGATTTTCTGCGCGCTTTGGAATACGGCATGCCTCCTACATCCGGGTTGGGCATCGGAATTGACAGACTCGTAATGTTGGTCACCAACAATGTATCAATTCAGGAAGTCTTGTTTTTTCCCCAGATGCGACCTGAGAAAAAGGCGAAAGTGGATACCCCGGAAGATTTTGTTGCTGCCGGCGTGCCGTTGGCATGGTCAACGCATATGGCCGCTGCAGGATATGCGAGTGTGGCCTCCATGAAAGCCGAAAAGCCGACTGTGATGCACCAGAAGTTGAACGGATACAGAAAGAAAAACAAGTTAGAAATCGACGCCCTTCAATTGGACGAAGTGAGCAGTTGGGTGGATTAGAAATTTAAGTCTTTCAGTTTTCCGACGCGTCTATCAGATCTTTTGAGATCTTGTAATTGTCGTAGAGCGCCAATCCGGTGATGAAGAATCCGAAGGAAAAGAAGAGCAAAATCCAGTTTTCGAAAAAGAGGCTGTGATAAAAAACGATGAGGTTGAGCGCGGCGAGGATATTGAAAAGCAAGAGATTTTTATCTCTCACTTTGCGCAGCTCCGCCCTGGTTAATTTCGAAAGATCGTCTACATTCATAAAAACCGCCTGATTGAAAACAGTGCCTGTGTATTACGAGATTTAAAAAAGTGGGTTACGACTTCAAATGGATTACGTCTATAAAAATTTAAATTATTGGCATCCAATTACCCCCCCCAATCCCTGTCAGAGAACATTTCTATCTTTACCCACATCATTAAAACCTGCAAGAGGCAATGAGTAAAAGAATCGGTGTAGTTGGCGGTGGTTCCTGGGCCACAGCGCTCGCCAAGGTGCTTTCGGAGAAAAACGACCGCATCAACTGGTGGCTGCGAAATACCGAAACGGTGGAACATATTCGTCAGTACCACCACAATCCCAATTACCTCCGCGCAGTAGAGTTTGATGTTTCTAAAATTCATCTCAGTGCAGACATCAATGAAGTACTGGAGAATTCCGATATTATCCTGGTCGTGATCCCATCTGCTTTTGTGCACAAAACATTTCAGCACGTAGAGAAATCGGCTTTGGAAAATAAAGTCCTTTTTTCTGCTGTCAAGGGAATTATCCCGGAGTTTCATGCCATACCCGCCCGCTACTTCCACAAAGAATTCGATATTCCGTACGACAATATCGGCATCGTATGTGGCCCATGTCATGCCGAGGAAGTTGCCATGGAAAGACTCAGCTATCTTACCATCGCCTGCATGAACGAAACCAATGCGAAGTTGATGGCAGAAATGCTCTCTACGCGATATATGAAAACCACGACCTCCGAAGATCTTTTCGGGGCTGAAATAGCGGCTGTGTTGAAAAACATTTATGCCATCGCCTCAGGTGTTTGCGGGGGTCTGGGTTATGGAGACAATTTTCAGGCACTCTTAATTTCTGCTGCTATTATTGAAATGGAGCATTTTCTGGACGTGGTAAATCCATTTCACAGAGATGTGAAAGAACCTGCATATCTTGGAGACCTTTTGGTTACAGCTTATTCCAAATTTTCCCGCAACCGGACTTTCGGTTACATGCTCGGTAAAGGATATTCTGTAAAAGCGGCCCAGCTTGAAATGGAAATGGTTGCGGAAGGGTACTACGCCACAAAGAGCATTTATGAAATGAATCGCAAATACCTGGTGGATATGCCCATTGCTGATGCGGTCTACAACATTATTTACGAGCGGATATCTCCGGCAGTGGAAATGCGAATCCTAGCAGATAAATTCGGTTGATGCTACACGTTCTCTTCCGTGCCTGGATTTTGTTCAAACCAGGTTTTCACGGCAAGTGCTCTTGATTTCCCTACCACTTTTTCAACTTCAATAGGTTCCGCTTTTCGCAAACGGGCTACCGACTGAAAATTTTGCAGAAGCTGCTCTGCCGTGTTTTTTCCGATGCCTGGAATTTCGGTCAATTCTGTTTTGAAAGCTGCTTTGCTCCGTTTGTTTCGGTGGTGCGTGATGCCGAAGCGATGCGCCTCATTTCGCAACTGCTGGAGAATCTTTAATGTTTCCGAGCGCTTGTCGATAAACATTGGCATGGAATCACCGGGATAGTATATTTCTTCGAGCCTTTTTGCAATACCAATGATGGCAATTTTTCCTCTCAGCCCAAGTGCATTCAGGCTTTCCAGTGCTGCGCTAAGCTGGCCTTTACCCCCGTCCACCACGATGAGTTGTGGCAGGGCCTCATTCTCTTCCACCAATCTTTTATATCGGCGAAAAACCACCTCAGCCATGGAGGCAAAATCGTCGGAACCGACCACCGTTTTAATATTGAAATGTCGATAATCTTTTTTGCTCGGTTTGGCGTCTTTAAAAACCACACATGCTGCTACTGCATTGGTGCCATGAAAATTTGAATTGTCAAAACATTCAATGTGTTGCGGCAATTCCTGCAGGCGAAGGTCTGATTTCATCTGCTCCAGGATTCGGTTTGTATGTTGCTCCGGATCGGCAAATTTTGTCTGTCGCTGTTTGTCGAGCATATAATATTTGGCATTTCTCGTCGACAATTCCAGTAGTCTGTGTTTGTCGCCCCGCTGAGGTACTGAGAGTCGGTGGTCTTCCAGCGCGAGGTCCGGTACCATGGGCACAAGAATTTCTTTGGCCAGGGAGCCAAACTGATTGCGCACTTCGGCAATTCCCAATTCCAGGATTTCACTATCCGACTCCTCCATTCTCTTTTTGAATGCCATGGTATGGCTTTGAATCACCGCGCCGTCTATTACTTTCATGAAATTGACATATCCTGATGAGAGATCAGAAACAACAGAAAAGACGTCTACATCGTCAATTGAAGAACTAACCACAGCACTTTTGCTACGGTAGTTTTGAAGAATTTCGATTTTTTCTTTGAGAATCTGAGCCCGCTCGAAAGCAAGTTCTTCGGCCATGCGGCTCATCCGCTCTTTTAAAATCCGGATCACAGAAGAAATATTGCCTTTGATAATTTCGCGGATATCTTCCACCTGAATGTCATAATCCGATTGCTCTTGCAAACCTTCGCAAGGACCAAGGCAATTACCCAAATGAAATTCCAGACACACCTTAAATTTTCCTTTGGCAATGTTTTGGGGCTTCAGATCGTAATTGCAGGTTCTGATTTTATAGAGCTGCCTGATGAGGTTGAGTAGGGTGCGCATCATTTTCACGGATGCGTACGGGCCGTAATATGTCGACCCGTCCTGTATTTTGGTTCTTGTGGCGAATATGCGGGGGAAAGGCTCATTCTTAATACAAATCCAGGGATAGGTTTTGTCATCTTTCAGCATCACATTGTAACGCGGTTGATACTGCTTGATCAGATTGTTCTCCAGGAGGAGTGCATCGAGTTCAGTTTCCACAACAATAAATGACAGGTCTGCGATACGCCGCGCCATTACGCGGGTCCTCCCGGTATGTCCGGTGTTTTTCAAAAAATAAGATTGTACGCGGTTTTTAAGACTTTTTGCTTTCCCGACATAGATGATTTCTCCCAACGCATCTTTGAATTGATACACGCCCGGCTGGGTTGGAAGTAATTTAATTTTTTCAAGCAAATCCATAATCAAAGGTATAAAACGGACTTCTTTAAATAGATCGGATTGACGCGGAGAGGATCAAATTATTCCATATGTTTGTTCAAGAATGACACCCCTATATCTAAACAAGTTAATGGTTGAAATCGTTTTGATATTGTGGAAGATAATATGAAGGGACAGTATTCTATTAAAGATTTGGAGAGACTCTCGGGTATCAAGGCGCATACCTTGCGTATCTGGGAAAAACGTTACAAAATAATCAATCCTTCCCGCACGGATACAAATATCCGATATTACAATAACGATGAGCTTCGGAAGGTTCTCAATATTGCAGTGCTGAACAATGTCGGGGTGAAAATATCCAGAATCGTTGGTTTATCAGCGGATGAGCTCCACAAAAAAGTGATTGAAATTGGCAACGATCAGGTTGAGGAGCGTGTTCAGATCGACAGTCTCGTGGTATCGATGGTGGAATTTGATGAAGATCGTTTTGAAAAAATATTGACCAATTGCGCGATAAGACTCGGGTTTGAAAGAACCATTTTGCAGGTTGTATATCCATTTTTCAAGAAAGTAGGCATCCTTTGGCAAGCCGGGGCAATCAATCCTGCTCAGGAACATTTCATATCAAACCTGGTGCGGCAAAAGCTTGTAGTGGCTATTGATGGACAGGGAATCGTAAAGCGAAACCACGGCGTGCAATTTTTGCTTTTTTTACCTGCGGGGGAATTACACGAATTGGGTCTGTTGTTCTATAATTATTTGATTCAGAAAGCAGGTCTCAAGGCTATTTATTTGGGTCAGAGCATTCCCATCGAAGAGGTAGTACATGTAGACCGTTATGCACCTTCAGAATACATTGTGACATCTTCCCTCTCTATCACTTCCACAGACGAACTCAATAAAATGCTAAATGAAATGCTGCGCGCATTTCCTGATAAAAGGATTATTCTGGCAAGTTTTGTAGGTTCTACCGAAGGTTTGGTTGAATCTCCCCGTTTATTGATCAATCAGTCGCCCGAAGAATTCAAAAAATTACTTTCCGACATCACCGCAAATCAGGATTAACCACATTCTTTAAATCTCAAATCCATTTTTGGGATGAGCTTATCCCTGTAAATCAAGAGCATAGCGCCTCGGATATTCTTTTGTTTATATGATTGACAGGATTTAACAAAAGGTAGTGATTGATGTTGTTTAACTATTTGCTACATTTGTTAAACAAATCAGGAATTACAGCCATGAGAAAATTCAATTTCGATCAACAGTTAATAGAGTTTCAAAGACCATTGAAATCATTCGCTTATGGCTTCACAAATAATGAAGACGATGCAAATGATTTGCTTCAGGAAACATTTCTGAAAGCTTTGACCTATCGCGATAAATTTCAGGAACAGACCAACCTAAAAGCGTGGTTGTACACCATCATGCGGAATACTTTCATCAACAACTATCGGAAAGCCATTCGCGCCAACACGATTCTTGATAAAACCGATGAGCAATATTTCATTAATACAGCTACGACCGGTACTGGCTTTGCGGATCCCGATAGCACTTTTTCGCATAAGCAGATTTCAAAAATTGTTGATAAACTTGAAGACGAGTACCGGGTTCCATTCCAGATGTACAATCGGGGATTCAAGTACAAAGAAATTGCAGATAAGCTGGACTTACCGATAGGAACTATTAAAAGCCGTATATTTCTGGCACGCAAAAGACTCATGGTGACCTTGAGCGATTACAAATAGTTTGCATGAATAAAAAAAGTGCAGTGGTTATAGGGTCCGGCTTTGCCGGACTTTCTGTTGCAACAAATCTGGCTAAAGAAGGATTTCAGGTAGACATATTTGAAAAGAACGCAATGCCAGGAGGGCGCGCCCAGCAGTTTCATGCAAAGGGTTTCACTTTCGACATGGGCCCCAGTTGGTACTGGATGCCAGATGTGTTCGATGCGTATTTTGCACATTTCGGCAAAAAAGTTTCTGATTACTATGAACTTGACCGTCTCGATCCTTCCTATTCTGTTTTTTTCGAAAATGGAAAAAGAATGGATGTGCCGGCAGATTTTGTAGCATTCTGCCAAATGTTTGAATCGTATGAAAAGGGCAGCAGTGAAGGATTGAAACGGTTTTTAGCTGAAGCGAAATACAAATACGAGGTAGGAATGAATGATCTGGTGTACAAACCTGGATTGAAACTGAGTGAATTTGCAGATTGGCGCGTTATATCCGGTGCTTTTCGTCTTCAACTATTTAGTTCATTGGCAAGCCATGTCAGGAAGTATATATCCAATCCATATTTGCTTCAATTGCTGGAATTCCCTGTTCTGTTTCTTGGCGCCATGCCTTCCAAAACCCCCGCGCTCTACAGTTTGATGAATTACGCTGATATCGCACTCGGCACGTGGTATCCGAAGGGCGGAATGTA
>JBGTLS010000168.1:0-13665 GCA_041744015.1 Cryomorpha sp.
GTAAATCGCAAGGGCCCACATCCCGTTAAATTTACCGAAACATGCAGTGCCGTATTTCTGATAAGCCCTTAAAATAACTTCTGTGTCTGACGTAGTGGTGAAGGCATAATCGCCAGCCATTTCATCCCTTAATTCTTTGAAATTAAATACCTCCCCATTAAATATCATACTTAGCCCATCCCTTTCAAAAGGCTGATTCGAGGCGGCGTCCAAATCTAGGATAGCCAAACGTCTGTGTCCGAAAAACAAATTAGATTGGTTCTCATCGCCCTGTGATGTATTGAATGATTGAACACCAGAGGAATCCGGACCGCGATGCGCGATGACATCACAGGCATTCTGAAAGCTATTGAGCTCCTCATCCCTAAATGCGCCATGGCGTCTGAAAGCTCCGAAAATTCCGCACATATTAATTTCGGGAGATCAAATTATTGTAAAACGCGCATAATTTTTCAGCTTCATTGCCCCATGTTTTGGTTTGTAAAATATGGGTTGAAACTTCCCTGGACCATTCCAGTTCTGCGGGATAATTGTTGGCGACCGATCTTATTGTTGAAGCAATTTCATTTGGATCTTCCGGGTTCACAAAATGTGCATAATCTCCAAATTCCTGCATCCAAAAAGGAAAATTAGACATAACAGCTGGTATTTGTGCTGCCATGTATTCAAATGATTTGTTTGGTAGTGAATTGAGGTGATTGGGGATAGATTTGAATAAAAGCAATCCAAGATTACTGGCTCTCAGCATTTGCATACAAATCTTCAAATCAATCACTCCCATGTCTACTACTTTGCGCCAACCGGAGTGCTCCATGCATTTCTGCCTGTAGGCTTCTGAATCCCATGGACCCATTAAAATAAGCACGAACTTATCATCGAGTAAATCCATGGCTTCAACCATCCTGTGTATTCCCCGAATTTCGGTTAAACCCCCATTATACACCAATTTGAATTTACCCGCTATGGATTCCTCAAACTTATATTTCCCGGCGTCAAAATATTCCATTCTTGGAAAATTGTGAATGGTTATCGCATTTGAGTGGTCGAATTTCTTGGTAATGCTGTCTAATACAGAAATCACGCCATCCAATTTTCGTGCTTGCCGCTTTTCATACCCGTCAAAACCCCGTGACAGAAGTTTTCTAAAAAAAGCTGGCCTGATCCATTCCTTATCAAGTATATCCTGGGGAACGTCTTCATGGCTGTCATAAATTACTTTTTTCCCCTGATGATGCAATTTCACCGCCCAGGGCAACAATTCCGGATCGTGAATGTGGTAGATTTCGGCGTCGATTTCCAACGCTTTTCTATACACCGCACGTGCGCCAAATATCATCCGGTAAAGCCTGTTTGCACTTCCTACTTGAACCCCTGTGATTTTTACAGAATCCTCAATTTCAGACTTTGCATTTGCTGCCACGAGGTGCACATCAAATCCACACATCGCGAGAGATCGACACATTTTCTTAAAAATCCGAATATCTTTCGAACTGTGAACTGATGTGAGATGACATACTTTCATATTCCCGGTATGGATTTCAATTTCTGCATCATTTTCAGAAAACCGGATTCACTCAAATTTGAAAAAAGTAAAGAAAAAAGAATGTAGGATACATCGATCATCAAAGGCGCAAAGCTATAACTTTCTGACGAGAAGCGTGGGTGTTGAGCTGATCTCTGACTTATAAAATCAGCGAAAATCACCCTTCGCACCTGTACATTCCCTTAAACAAAGCAGAGGTGAAATTTATCTCCATTAATATACACCTGGCTTAAGTTTCCGATGAACTTTTCTGTCCGGCAATATTCACAAACCAAAAAATCAGAAAGACATCCATGGATGCCATGATCGCGGAAATTCCTATTACAACCGTGGTAAATGAATAATCGAGATTTGACAAGAGTCCCGTAAGTATCAGGGCGCTCATAGTGGCCACCACGGTGAGAAAAAAGTACGTTTTTTGACGGGTCACGATCGTTGGCACCATCGAAACCGGGGATGTTATAAAGTTGAAAAACAACCACGGAGCGATTAGTTGCGCGTACACGCCAGCCATTGACCATTCTGCACCAAAAATGAAGGCAAACATTTCCTCTCCGAAGAAAAAAAGCAGGGAAAAAGGCAAAATTCCTACAACAGCGTTGCCGAGCATGATTTTTTTAATTCGCCTGCGAATATCGATACGGTCGTTGTAATCCCTTGCCAATTGCGGCAGGAAAACCTGATTGAGAGATGCACCAAATACCTGCACCGGAATCCTCACATAGCGCATGGTAATGGCAAACAATCCAAGGGTAATCTCGCCATAATATACCGAAATGATCAAGAAAAGGACAGCACGATTGGCTTCATCATAAAATGCATGAGAGGCATTAAACAAAGGAAACTCACGGTAGCGGCGCGACAATTCCCTCAGGTTTGAGGTGTTATCCCGGATTTTTTTTAGTTGTGTCCGAATACGCCTGCTCGTCATCAGTGTTGCTACTGGCGCTACAGCGCCAAAGATATGGCCGCTTACCAATCCCAAAGGATTCGTCCATTTAAGGCCAAACAGGTATTTGGACATGTGGTTTGACGATACAGCCCACACCTTATTCACCGAAAGACTGCGAAACATGGTTTCCCGCAACATAAAATTGTTCAGTATCATCAGCATTCCACTGAAAAAAACACCTACCGGCAACCACCACAGCAGTCCGGATAGCGAATCATTGTTGGAAAGTTCACTCCAGAAATTTCTGAATGGAATAAATACAATCGCCGAAAGAAAAGTGACGACGAATAATATCCGAAAACACAATTTCATCAGACCAGTGGCATCTTCAGCCTTGCGCGGCAGAATAATGGCCAATTCATATCGCAAACATGAAATTGCAGCGAGTGGCAACAGGAAACGCACAAATAACTCATATCCCGCAAAATCTTCCGGTGAATACAGCCGGGTGAGAAAAGGGGCCAGAATGAAAGGAATTACCAGACTGAGTCCATTTCCTGAGAGCATCACTGCGAAGTTTCTCGCAAAAGGAGACTTTACATATTTCTCCCGGAAACTGTTTAGCATCGGTTCAGATTTACTGGAAATTTAGAATCACAGCAATGTCGCAATTTTAAAAATATTTGAAATGCCGGATGATATTTGCAGGGAATATTCGCGTTACCGCGCATATCAGACCGCATTTTTCAGAGAATTCCAGTACCAGTTTATGGCTTCATCTATCCCCTTCTTCAGAACGTGTGTAGCCTGGTATCCGAGAAGATTTTCCGCTTTCGAAATATCTGCGAGAGAATCGCGCACATCCCCTCTCCTTCCCGGTACAAATTGCAATGGTACATCTGCGATCTCTGTATCAAATCTGATCAACGCTTTCCGAATCACTTCGATCAGATCCAGCAAAGTCGTGCGTTCTCCCACAGCGACATTGTACACCTGGTTTACAGCTTCTGGATTTTGCGTAAGCGCAGCCAGATGATTCATCTGAATCACATTGTCGATATAGGTGAAATCTCTCGTTTGCAATCCGTCGCCATGCACTTCAGGTGATTGGTGGGCCATGAATGTCTGAATGAATTTTGGAATCGCTGCTGCGTATGCGCCATCAGGAGATTGGCGCCTGCCGAAAACATTGAAATACCGCAAACCGATGGTTTCTATCCCGTACAAATTGCTGTAGACATGGGCGTAAAGTTCGTTAACGTATTTGGTCACGGCGTAAGGAGAAAGTGGCATCCCGATTTCGTTTTCCACTTTCGGTAGCTTTTGGCTATCCCCATAAGTGCTGGAACTCGCAGCGTACACCACACGTTTTATTCCCGCCTCCCGTGCGGCATCCAACACATTCAGAAATCCTGTGATATTTACGGCATTGGTGGTCAAGGGATTTTTGATACTTCGCGGAACGCTTCCCAATGCTGCCTGATGAAGAATCACATCGATGCCTTTCACCGCCGTACGGCAGGTTTCAACATCGCGAATATCGCCTTCGATAAATTCAAAACGCGGATGATCCAAAAACGCTGCAATATTGTCCCGGCTTCCTGTCGACAAATCATCGAGACACCGCACATCATTGCCGCTGTTCAGAAACGATTCGCAAAGATTGGAACCGATAAATCCGGCTCCACCGGTAATGAGCACCTTTTTGTTTTGCAGCGTGGGGTGCATCATGGCTTATTTGGCGTAGTTTACGGCGCGCTTTTCGCGAATCACCGTTACTTTCACCTGTCCGGGATATGTCATTTCGTTTTGAATTTTCTGTGAAAGATCAAAGCTCAATGTATCGGCTTCGTCGTCGCTCACTTTTTCGCTTTCCACCAGAACGCGTAATTCGCGACCAGCCTGGATGGCGTAGGATTTTGTAACGCCCGGATAACTCATGGCCAGATTTTCAAGATCTTTTAATCGTTTGATGTATGACTCCACCACTTCACGACGGGCGCCTGGGCGCGCTCCTGATATGGCATCACAGACCTGGATAATGGGTGAGAAAAGACTGGTCATCTCAATTTCGTCGTGGTGGGCACCGATGGCGTTGCACACTTCCGGCTTTTCGCCAAATTTTTCTGCGAGTTTCATCCCGAGAATGGCGTGGGGAAGTTCCGGTTCGTCTTCCGGTACTTTTCCGATGTCGTGAAGCAGACCGGCGCGTTTGGCAACTTTCGGATTGAGACCGAGTTCTGAAGCCATGGTGGCGCTGAGATTGGCTACCTCACGGCTGTGCTGAAGCAGGTTTTGGCCGTAAGAAGAACGGTATTTCATCCTGCCGACCATGCGGATCAGGTTGGGGTGCAGCCCGTGAATTCCGAGATCGATGCAGGTGCGCTTTCCGGTTTCGACGATTTCGTCTTCGAGTTGTTTGGACACCTTGTTTACCACTTCTTCGATGCGGGCGGGGTGGATTCGTCCGTCCATCACCAGTTGGTGAAGTGCCAGTCGGGCTACCTCGCGGCGCACAGGGTCAAAACATGAGAGGATGATTGCCTCGGGTGTATCATCTACGATGATCTCCACACCTGTAATGGCTTCAAGAGCGCGAATGTTTCTTCCTTCCCGTCCGATGATGCGGCCTTTCAGTTCGTCATTTTCAATGTTGAATACTGATACCGCATTTTCTACGGCGTGTTCAGTAGCGAGACGCTGTATGCTTTGGATTACCACTTTTTTGGCGTCCTGACTTGCTGTGAGCTTCGCTTCGTCCACAATGGTTTTGATGTGGTTCATGGCATCTGTACGCGCCTCATCTTTCAGGGCAGACATCAATTCTTTCTTGGCGTCTTCAGGAGATAAGTTGGCGGCTTTGGCCAATTGTTCAACATTTTGCGCATGGGCCTTTTCGAGGTCTTTCTGACGTTTCTCAAGGATTTCCTGCTGACGGGTCAACGTCTCTCTGGCATTTTCGTTTTCGCGCTGCGCCTTTTTATTCTCCTCGGCGTATTTGCTGGTTTGCGCTTCCCTCTGCTTGAGTCTGTCTTCGGTACTTTGAATTTTCTTATTCCGTTCTTTGATCACATTTTCGTGCTCCTCTTTCAGTTGCAAAAACTTCTCTTTGGCCTGAAGGATTTTCTCTTTTTTAATGGCCTCCGCCTCTTTTTCAGCTTCTTCCAGAATGGAATTGCGCTTTTTGGTAAAAATGGCGTTTACGGCAATCCAAACGACAGCTCCTCCCACGATGACTCCGCTGAGCAGGCCGATGATGAGAGAAATAAAATCTATATCCATATCTATTTTAACGTTGTGCCCCTTAGGAGCGGTTAGCAGATGTGGAAATCGCTGTGCGGCGGATTACAACATGGAATCGATGATCTTTTCAATGCGGTCGAGTTCGGCATTGGAGGCTGCCAAATCTTGTTTTGCATTGTTTTCGGTCGATTTGGTGGCCATTTGCAGCGCTGTCATGGCAAGCAGATCCTGCTTGTCTTTCACTGCATAACTGCTCTGAAGGAGTTTGAGATTGTCATCCACCCTCCTGGCCGCATCGCGCACTTTCTCCTCCTCATCGGGCTTCACCGTGATGGGATAGATTCGTCCTGCTATGGTCACCTTTATCGACATTTCGCTCATGGCGTGTCATCTTATCTGTTCAATAATCCTATACACTTGTCAATCTCCCGCACCAGTTCATTCACTTTAAATTTCATTTCAGCTTTATCACCTGATGCGCTCACCAGGTTTCTGGCCAATTTTATGCGGTCGTAATCTTCGGATAGGGCTGTAAATTTTCGCTTTTCCTCGTCGAGTCTTACTTCCAGCGCGGCTTTCTGCGCCTTGATAGTTTCGTTTTCACGTTTCAGACCTTCCATTCGCTCGGAAATCCTGCGCAATTTAGATGAAATGGAATCAACTCTTTGAGAAATTTCGCTCATATACAGTAATAACCAAAATTAACAAACGTGGCACAAATGTAGCTTCACAGTCAGGATTAACAAAATCAATCTGCATTCTTATTGCAATACTTTGCACCACCTGTTGTTTAAATCTTGAAACATGTCCGATGAAACCTTCGATTTAGGGTCGTAGCTTCATCCATTAATTCCCCAACTATTTTGATCAGAAACTTCATCGTCCTTTTTTTCCTTTCTTTCACCATTGCACTCCCTGCTCAGGATTCTCTTCCAAAATTCGGGTCACCTGTTGACTTCCCCATCATCCTTTCGGGAAATTTTGCAGAAATGCGCAACAACCACTTCCATACGGGACTGGACATCAAAACAGGTGGTGTTGAGGGAAAGAGAATCATTGCGGCCGAAGAAGGTCGCGTTTCACGTATCGCAGTTTCCCCATACGGTTATGGCCGCGCGCTTTACATCGACCATCCGAATGGATACACCACCGTATACGCCCACCTAAAATCGTACAGCGATAAGATCAATGCCGTAGTCAAAGCGGAACAATACGCGAGGAAATCATTTGCAGTGGACTTCAATCCGACGGAAAATATTTCCATTTCCAAAGGTGAGTTGATCGCCCTTTCGGGAAATACAGGTGGCAGCGGCGGACCACACCTCCACTTCGAAATTCGCGAGACGCAATCTGAAAGACCACAGAATCCATTGCTATTTGGATTTGACATTGTCGACAATCTGCCTCCTGTCATGCGCGGGGTGCGTTTTCACCCGCTCACCGATACCACCCTGATCAACGGAAAAAATGAAGCCCAGAGTTTTGTTCTCACCGGTCAAAGCGGCACTTACAACCTGAAAGCCGGCTCAAAAATTCAGGTGTATGGTGCCTTTGGGGTGTCTCTTCACGCGCTGGATTTTCTCAATGCCGCCCCCAATAAATGCGGGATTTACGAATTGGTGTTGCGGGTGGATGGGAAAGAAATTTGCCGCCAGGATTTCCGTGAGCTGGATTTTTCCACCAACAGACACATCAACTGTTACAAAGATTTTGAAAGCTTCCGCAAAAAAGGATGGCATTACCACAAATCATTTCGCGAACCTGGCAATGAACTTCCCATCTATCGCCCCTTACCCCCTGATGATGGGATTATTTCTTTTGCCGCTCAGGGTACCCACCTCGCCGAATACGAAGCAAAAGATGCCTATGGCAATCTCTCAACATTGCGCTTTGAATTCGAATCACTGGACAAACCAAACGGACCTTTTAAGGTTTCAGAAGATTTCGAGGCCTACTTTTCCCGGGAAAGGGAAAACACCTATGAGTACAAAGATGAGTTCAAAATGAAGATTCCGGCCAAATCGCTGTACCGCGACCTGCCTTTCCAATTTAGCGCGCAGATGAAAACAGCTCAAACCATGAGTGGTCAATACCTCGCACACAACGAATTCATTCCCCTCGACAAACAAATAGAACTGGAAATCAGCGTCAAAAATGTGAATCCTGCCTTGCGGCAGTATCTGGTGGCAGCGCGGTATCCCATCGCCGGTGGACCGGCTTTTATACCGGTGACGATCGACGGCGATCTTGCAAAATTCAAATCCAAAGAATTTGGAAAGTTTACGCTTATGCTGGACAGCATACCGCCCACTCTTACCGCCGAAAAACCAGGCGGAACCGTCACCAGCACCTCATCCATCGGGTTTACAATCAGTGATGAACGCTCAGGCATCCGAAGCCATGAAGCATATATAAACGGAGAATGGGTATTGATGGAATACGAGCCCAAACAAAAAAGAATCTGGCTCGTCGTAAAAGATACCGACTTCAAAAAGGGTTCAAATGAACTGGAAGTAGTGATCACCGACAACTGCGGAAATCAAAACCGGAAAACGTACACCTACACTTATTAGTTGGCCGTGTGGTAAGCCACCAGGCCTTCGATCGGGGCTTTGATGATTTTATCGATTTTCACATCATACATGGCAGCGCGGGCATGAAGTTGTTTTGAAAAATAGTAACCCACAGAGCCGAGGACCCGGAGCGGATACTTTTTGTAATCGGGAAACTGGATAATATAACGTTCAAAAAATTTCATGAATGCGTCATCCACCAAACTGAAAAAGTATGGGTGATCAATATGTTTGTGAACGAATTTACTGAAAGAGGCCAGAAACCTGTTTGGCAACTGTTCCTTGTAAACCGCCTGAGCTATCTGATCTTTGGATAGGTGAAATTCATCTTTAAATAATTTCAAGGCATCCGCTGGCATCAAATCATTCATAAAATCGCGTACCACTTTACGGCCTATGTGCATTCCGCTGCCTTCGTCGCCGAGAATATATCCCTGCCCTCCGAGGGTCAAAACTATTTCGTCGTTCACGTAGAGACAGGAATTGGACCCTGTACCCAAAATGGCCGCAATGCCTGATTCACCTTTTGCAAACAAAGCGCGGCAGGCGCCGAGTAAATCGTGCATGATATTCACCTGGGCATTATTGAAAACCTCTGCAAAACCCGTTTCCATGATTTTTTTGTTGTGAATCGTGCTGCTGCCGGCACTGTAAAAATCCACTTCGTCAAAATCAGTGTGTTTGTAGGGAGCAAAGGAAAAACTTCGCAATGTTTTTGCTACGGTTTCACTTGTGTGAAAATAAGGGTTGATACCTTCAGTTTGGAATGAGAGCTGTTCGCCGTCGTCTTTCACGAGGCGCCAGTCTGTTTTTGTTGATCCGCTGTCTGCTATTAATTTCATTTCGGGCCAAATCTATGCAAAATCCATGCAATCTGACAAGATGTGACTTAACGTACAGAGAACAAAAATTTGTTGACGTTTACCAGGTTGGTTTTCACGGCGTACATCACGATGGCGGCGGTATTTTTGACGCCGAGTTTTTGCATGATATTTTTGCGGTGGGTATTTACCGTATGCGGACTGAGGAATAATTGCTCAGCGATGGCTGTATTGGTATGTCCTTCGGCAATAAGCGTGATGATTTCCTGTTCGCGTTCGGAGAGGTGCACCGGTTCACAACTGAAGTTTGCCCAGTTTTCTCCATTCACATCAATATCCACCGCGCGAATGGTTTGAAGAATTTGACCGCAGAAAAATTTGCTGCCCGCCGCTGTTTCACGTACAGAGGAAACGATTTCGCCAAAATCGCAATCCTTCTTGATATAGCTCGTCACACCAGCTTTCAATGCGTTGATGATGGTCTGCCCTTCCTGATCGGGCGTGATGGCCACCACATGGGTTTTCGGGAAGGTTTTCACCAAAAGAGCCAGGGCTTCGAGTCCAAATCCGGGAGCGGTAAAATCGAGGAGCACCACATCCGCTTCGAAAGACGAGAGAAGTTGGCTGAGTCGTTCAGCCGAATCGGCTTCCCCCACCAACTGCATATCTCTTTCAGCAGAAATGACGGCGTTCAGTCCTGTTCGGATTAACCGGTTGCTGTCGGCGACTGCTACTTTGATTTTTGAAAGTTCCAAAGTGATATTATTTAGATCGAATTTAAATAACAAAGATACATTCCAGATGATTCACTCCGCAAAGAATGTTTCCCTCAGTTTTAAACAGGGTATGTTTGACCTTCTTCCGCAAGGATTGTATTTGGAAAAATGACCGAAGCCTCCGATTGAAATACGGATATGTTGTGATACCGCGCACTGAAATGGCCGAGAATTAATTTTTTGGCGGCAGCTGAAACTGCCACCTGAGCAGCCTGAGCCGCAGTGGAATGAAAAGTATCTTTTGCTCTTTTGGCGTGAACCTGCAAAAATGTGCTCTCGTGATAAATTGTATCAACGCCGCGCACATAGTTGGCCGTCTTTTCCGCGAAAGCGGTATCTGAACAAAAAGCGTAACTGAGCGATGGACCCGGAGCAGTCGTCAAGGTTTCGTTAGGTAAAATATCTCCATTGGGGAGGGTATAATCACTGCCTTCTTTGATCTGTCGGATGCGCGCCACCGGAATGTTGTATCGGCTGATATAAGACGCGATCATATTTCTTGGCTTTGGCTTTTGACGGACGAGAAATCCGCAGGTGGGAATGCGGTGTTGAAGTGGGAAACTGGCTATTTCCAACTGCTCATTTTCGAAAAGAATATCCAGCTTTTGGTATTCCAGGGAATGCCAATGCACCGGATACCGGAGGTATGATTGGGAAATCCTGAGTTGACTCCCGATCACAGGTTGAAGATCGGCATGGGCGTAAATGTGAAGTTCCTTGGTTCTTCCGAGCAGGTGAAAGGTGGACAACAATCCGGGCAGGCCGAAATAGTGATCGCCGTGTAAATGCGAAATAAAGATGTGGTTGATCTTTTGGAATTTAATTCCGAAACGCCTCAACTGCAACTGAGTGCCTTCGCCACAATCTATCAGGTAGTATTGTTCTTCGTGGTTGACGAGTTGCGCAGTGGGTGAATGTCGAAGGGTGGGTGTCGCAGAGCCGCAACCTAAAATTGTTACTTCAAATTTCATTGTTTTGGACTACAGCCAATCAATCAGCTTCGCGCTCGCAGATGTCAGGAATAAAGCGAACCTCCGGGTTTACTCTTTGTCTCTCAAATCGCGCTCAATGTCTTCCATCATCACGAGGTCAATGGCTTCGTTGCGCGTTGGGGTATTGTTGAGCACTCCACTCAATTGAGAAATCTGCAAGAGTTTTTCCACCATGGGTTGCAGGGTGCAAATGACAAAAGTTCCATCGATTTCTTTACAAAGTCTGTTGCCAGTGAGCAGCGCACTGAGACCACTGGAATCGCAATACCGCGAATTTTCGAGGTCTACAATGATATTTCGCTGACCGTTTTTGATCAGATAAAGAATTTCTGTTTTCAAATCCGGTGCACTGAGTGAATCCAGTTTCTCGACATGAGAAATGATCACGGCATAGGTTTCATCGTTTTCAACACTGAATTTCATGGCTAATAAATGGAGTTGGGAGTCAAATATAAAGAATTAAGCTTTCCTTTCAATTTTTCCAGCCAAAAGGTATAAAACCGCCATGCGAATCGCCACCCCATTTTCCACCTGCTGGAGGATAATGCTTTGGTCGCTGTCGGCTACATCGCTTGATATTTCCACACCCCTGTTGATCGGACCGGGATGCATCACGACAATTTCTTTGTTAAGGGAATCGAGAATTTCTTTGGTCAGACCAAACATCATGGTGTATTCTCTAAGCGAAGGAAAGAAAGCTATTTCCTGACGTTCGAGCTGTATTCGCAGCACGTTTGCGACGTCGCACCATTCCAGCGCTTTGCGCAGATTGTGTTCTACCTTCACGCCGAGTGTATCGATGTATTTTGGAATGAGGGTGGTCGGTCCGCAAACCATCACCTGGGCGCCGAGTTTCTGAAGGCAAAAAATATTGCTCAGGGCAACACGCGAATGCAGAATATCTCCGATGATCACGACCTTTTTACCTGCTACACTCCCTATTTTTTCCCGGATGGAAAAAGCGTCGAGCAGGGCCTGGGTCGGATGTTCGTGGGTCCCGTCGCCGGCATTGACGATGGTCGCGTCGATGTAGTTTGATAGAAAATGTGGGGCCCCGGGATTGGGATGGCGCATCACCACCATGTCGACTTTCATCGCCAGGATGTTGTTGACCGTATCGATCAGGGTTTCTCCTTTTTTTACGGATGAGCTTGATGAGGAAAAATTGATGACATCAGCCGAAAGCCTTTTTTCGGCGAGTTCGAAACTGAGTTTGGTGCGGGTGCTGTTTTCGAAAAAGAGGTTGGCGATGGTGATATCGCGCAGGCTGGGCACCTTTTTTATTGGGCGGTTGATGACTTCCTTAAAGTTATCGGCCGTGGTAAATATATTTTCAATGTCCTCTGTCTGAAGGTCTTTTATTCCGAGTAAATTTTTGACGCTCAGACTGCTCATATTTATTGCGGAGTGGAAAAAAGTGTTACTCGATCGATACCTTCTGTTTCGATCCAATCGACAGTGACGCGTTCGCTGGAAATGCTGTCTACCATCCTACCGGTATAATTGGCCTGCACCGGCAAATCACGGCTGAAACGGCGGTCGATCAGCACGAGCAATTCCACCCGTTTAGGTCGACCAAAGGCCATGAGGGCATCAAGGCCGGCGCGGATGGTCCTTCCGGTAAATAGCACATCGTCAACAAGCACCACATTGAGGTCTTCGATCACAAAGTCGATTTGGGTTTCGCTGGGAATGGGTGGCACCGCCTTTCGGCGAAAATCGTCACGGTGGAAAGTGATATCCAGTGCACCGTGTCGGATATTGGATATACCGGTGATTTCTTCGAGTTTTTTCACAATCCGGTCGGCGAGATAAACCCCGCGCGGCTGCAAACCGATAATGGCCGAATTGGCAAAATCACCATGATTCTCTATCAACTGGTGACAAAGTCTGGTAATGGTGATGGAAAGTTGGGTGCTATTTAGAAGCTCGACCGGTTTCATTTTCGGGCTCAAAGATAGCAGAAGTGCAGGAATGGGGATGGGGTGAGATTAGATTTCTGGGAAGGGAAGAGAATTTCATATTATTTAAAAAACAAATATCCAAACGTAGCTGCAATTGGGGATTATTCATATATACTGATCGCATAATTCAAATCTTCCTCGTTAAATGTATATCTGGCCTCGTAAAAACCCTCATTTATCTGTTGCTGAGCATAAGAAGAAAGGTTGTTGAGGTTTCTGGACGATTCATATAAAACTATCTCAGCTCTGCTTTGAAATATGGTGTCAAGGGATAGCTCACGGGATAAATGCACTATTCGAAGACTGTCAGAAAAAATAACAACTATGGAATCACTTTGAACCCAAAACAATTGGCGTGGAAAACTATCTGTTCCCCCACGGCTATGCGTTGCATAAACTTCTTCATTTCCCGGTAAAAATACATAATTCAAAGATCCTGGATTATTATCATAATAATCCTGCATTGAAACCACAACCGAAGTTTGATTCGAAAATATGGTATGCAAATCAGTTTCCTTTTCGGGATCACAACCAATTAAAAGTGATATAAAAAGGAAATATAGAGGTCGTATTTTCATAGTGTAAAATAAAAATCCAGGTACTTATTCTATCCCCTTAGTGGTCATTCCGGTTGTTAAGAAAGAAACATCAGCGAAGTTGAGTGAAATCCTACTCATAAAAATTCAGTGCGGCGTCAAAGTCTTGCTGGGTAATGTAGTAAGTTCCCTCATAAAAATTATCTCCCGTTCGTTTCTGGTTATAACTATTGGGATTAAATATATTTCGATCCCGTTCATAATAGATTATGAATGAGCTCAAAGAAGTATCCGTACTACCGGCATTTCTGAGTAAGTGATTGAC
>JBGTLS010000169.1:0-2441 GCA_041744015.1 Cryomorpha sp.
ATAATTTTCTTACGGAAAATGTATACCCCGCCCCGGCCGACGATTTTTTTCAGGAAAGCCGCTTCTTTTCAAACAACTATGAATTTGGGGCAAGGGTGTCGTTCCCGCTATTTGTCCGGCAAGCACGCGGACAAGCGGGAATGGCAACGATTGGCATCCAGAGTTTGCAGCTGGATTACGATCTGAGACGCGCCGAACTTCAGGCAGAGTTGAATGCCACCCTGGGAAAGCTCCGGAATTTACGCGATCAAATTGCCTTTTATACCCTGAATGTTGAATTGCTGAACAGGCTCATCGAAGGTGAGCGACAACTCTTTGAAATGGGGGAGAGCAGTTTATTTTTGGTCAATGCCCGGGAGATCAATTTAATTGAAGGTCAAAATATTCTGAACAGTTTGATTGCGCAGGAGATAAGACTGAGGGCAGAGGCGCGATATATTGCCGGTCAGGGGTTTGAACCTTAAAAATATTTTTTCTTAAAACCTTACGTTGGCGTCATCGAATTATGTAAATTTGCGCTCTCTTAAACGGTGGTTGTAGCTCAGTTGGTTAGAGCGCCTGATTGTGGTTCAGGAGGTCGCCGGTTCGAACCCGGTCTTCCACCCTTGTGAAAAAAGCTGTCCTTAAGGATGGCTTTTTTTATGGTGTATAGCGTTGGAAAGTAAGAAAGTTGGATAGCTGGTACATGAGCGAGTTGGAAAGTGAGAGAGTTGGAAACAAGAAAATCACAAATTATATAGCAGGGGCACTCAAGTCCATTTATGCCTGATACATAATACGTGGTACTCAGCACTCCATAATGAATTCAGCATACAAATTTCATTTTTTTTCTTCTTCAATATTTCGTATTATTGTATTGGAAAAATAAAGTTCTGTTTGTTGCGAACTATTACACTTTGTTTTTCTTCTAAGCCTATATGTTTAGTTTGTTTAATGTTTGATTGAAAAAGGGAGCCATCACTCCCTTTTTCATTTCACAACAATATCGCTGGAGAATTCTAGCCCTTGATAATCAGAATAGGCAAGGCGGCGTGATTGATGAGCTTCTGACTGACCGAACTTCTGAAAAGCCCTTCAAAAAATCCGTACTGATGGCGGACTGTTATCAATAATTCGGCTGGTTTGTTTGCCAACGTCTCCTCAATCCCATGATCAATTTCTGAGTCTATCACAAAAGTGAAACTCAAATTGGTTTTCCCAAAAATTTCCCGCATCTGTGCTTTAAATGCATCACTTTCTTCCAATTCTGTTTTTTTATTGTCTTTTCGGACATGCAGAAAGCGCAAATGCGATGCGTAAGCTTTCGCAATCAACGCAACAAAATTAAGCGCAATGGAATTTTTAACCACCTTAAAATCCGTGGCGAACACCATGTTTGTAAAGGGTTGGAAAGGGGTGTCTACCGGAATGGCAATCATTGGGACGTTTACATTCCGCGCAGCTGCTGCGGTGTTCGTTCCCAGCCATTTCTCTGTAATACCACTCGCTCCTTGCGTACCCATGATCACGAGGTCAATGTGATGGTTTTCCACAGTTCTGTTGATCACATCTATCACGGTGCCGTGATGCGCTTCATAGATCATGCGTACCCTCCCGGTTTCCGAAATTGTTTCAATCCGCTTTTTGAGGAGAGCCAATTCATCATTCGAATTTTTTCGCAAAATGTCGGTAAGGTCTACCATTACAGCTGTTCCGGTAGGGGGTATGGCAAAAGCGTGAACGACGTGAACCGCTGCATTAAATTGCTGGGCGATTTGTACAGCATGGACCAGGGCATTAAACGCCCCATCAGAAAAATCAGTCGGGACAAGAATCTTTTTCATTTCGGGTAGAGAATTTAGTACACATGTACATGTCAAAGATAGACGCCCCGATCAATTAAGCCAAGCGCATTTTAACAATTCACCCGGAAATTCTATACGTTCAGAATACCTTAATATGAGCAGAAACTTATCGTTTGTCGAAAGGCACGTAATCGCGTTTCACAGCACCGGTATAAACCTGTCGGGGACGACCGATGGGCTCAGAATTGCTCACCATTTCTTTCCATTGTGCAATCCAGCCAGGCAGGCGACCGATCGCAAACAATACCGTAAACATTTCGGTGGGAATTCCGATGGCGCGGTAGATAATGCCCGAGTAAAAATCCACATTCGGATACAATCCACGCTCTACGAAATAAGGATCTTTCAAAGCCACTTCTTCGAGATTTTTGGCAATCTCCAGTGCTTTATCGTTTACGCCGAGTTTGTCAAGTATTTCGTCGCAGGATTTTTTAATGATGGTGGCACGGGGATCGAAGTTTTTGTAAACACGGTGTCCAAAACCCATCAAGCGAAAGGGATCATTTTTGTCCTTTGCTTTATCCAACCATTTCTTGCTGTCTCCTCCGTCATCCTTAATGGCCTCAAGCATTTCTATCACAGATTGATTTGCACCTC
>JBGTLS010000170.1:0-7343 GCA_041744015.1 Cryomorpha sp.
CGCGTGGAGACCTATTACAAAACCTATTCAGACCTGCGATTGAATCGGATGGTGGATGGTGAGTTACAAAGCGAAAGCAGTTTTGTAGCGGGTGGTTCAGGGGTGGCAAAGGGTTTTGATCTCTTTTTCCGCGACAGGAAATCATTTAGAAAACTGGACTATTGGGTAACCTATAGCTACGTTTACAGCCGTAGACAATTCAATAATTTTCTCACTCATGTGCAACCTGCTTTCGCCCCTGAGCACAACCTGAGCATCGTGGGGAAGTATTGGCTGGCCGAATGGAACAGCCAGCCAGGTCTGACTTTCACGCTCAACAGTGGTTACAGCTACGACAATCCGAATCTGCCCGGCGAAATGGAATCACTTTCACCTGGTTTCGGATCGCTTTCGCTCAATTGGAGCTATTTGCCACGACCAAATCTCATCATTCACCTGAGTTGTACCAACATTACCGGCCGCGACAATGTATTCGGCTATCGTTACGCTGAAGCTCCCAACTCCGAAGGACATTACGAAAGTGTGGCCCTGCGGCAACCTGCTCCCAGATTCATTTTTGTGGGTGTATTCTGGACTTTATCCTCAGACAAAAAAGCCAATCAACTGAACAATCTTTAATCACTAACAAACAACAAAAACCAATAATCATGAAAACAATTTCAATTTCACTCGTTCTTCTCATTTCACTTTTCACCAATGTACACGCCCAGGATTCTGACTATCAGCGAGCAATGGGGGAGGCTCTGGATGAATTGGCTCAAGCCAAATCTGCCGGGCAACTGCAATCTTTGGCCAATTCATTTGAACGAATTGCCAATCAGGCAAGCACTGAGTTTCATCCGCATTATTATGCGGCTTTTGTGTTGATCAATAGTAGTTTTTCACTGAATGAAGCAAAGGAACGTGATCAAATCATTGACAAAGCTTTCACCCATGTCGAAAAAGCCGAAGCGCTCAATCCAGGTAATGATGAGATAGAAGTGCTGCGCGGATATGCCCTGATGGCAAAAATGGTGGTGGATCCCATGGCTCGTGCACAACAATACAGCCCCCGCATTATGCAGAGTTTTGGAAAAGCGATGGCCATGAATCCTGAAAATCCGCGGGCAGCTGCCATGATGGCTCGTCAGGAATTGGGTACCTCACAGTTTTTCGGGACTGAGCCGGTGAAGGCTTGTTCGCTGGCTCAGCAAAGTCTCTCACTTTTTGAAAAAGAACAGCCCCAAGGTTTTAATCCCCGCTGGGGCCGGGACCTGGCACTGGAAGTGAGTCTGGCTTGCAAAAAATAAATAGTCATTTCCGTCTTCTGCCCCTTATATCCGGTAGAAGACGGATTTATAAACTTCGGGATTTTTCCGGAATTTCAATAGCAAGCACAAACACCAAATCTTAAATTCGCATCGCAATGTCCACAATCGAAAACCGCTCAGGGAAATCCCGGAATATCTTTCTCAAACTGAGATGGTTTTTGTTTATCAATCTGTCGATCGCTACAGCGGTCAGTATGTCGTTTTGCTTTTCGTGCTTTTTTACAATTGCCGGATGGCAGGAAATCTGGGACGATCTTTTATTTTCATTCCTGATTTCATCTTTGATGAGTGGGGGAATTTCGGTTATTATAAATTACAACAATGCCCATTTTCCGTGGCTGGAATCAACTGTTAAGCGTTTTGTCATTGATTTTGTCTCCATTACCCTGTACGCTTTTATTGGAAGTTTTCTGCTCTACACTTTATTCATAAAGTTTATATGGCAGTCGGATTTAGAAGAATTTCCGTATGGTACAGTAGCTCTTAGAAGTTTGTTTCCTACTGCTATTGCATTGTTCATTACGATATTTCTCACAGGCCGGGCATTTCTGTTTGAATGGAGAGATGCCGCCATTGCGACCGAAAAAGTAAAAAGTGAACGCCTCAAAGGTCAATATCAAAGTCTGAAAGACCAGTTGAATCCCCACTTTCTTTTCAATTCCCTCAACGTGTTGAGCAATCTGGTGTATGAGGACACCCTGGCTGCCAATGCCTTTATCGAAAAGCTGTCACGGATATATCGCTATGTGCTCGATGTACAAAACGAAGAACTTGTTTCTTTACAAAGTGAACTTGATTTTGCGAAGAGCTATCTGGAATTACAAAAAATACGCTTTGGCGAAAAATTACAGTACAACATAGAAAAGCAAAGCGATGTGGAGACGTACTTACCACCGCTTTCACTGCAATTGCTTCTCGAAAATGCCCTGAAGCACAATCGTGCAACGCTTGAAGAACCGCTCGTGATCACGATTTCTCAACCCGCCGATTACCTTGAGGTGAGCAACAATTCGCAAAGACGGATCGGAAATGAAATTCCATCCGGGATTGGACTGGCAAATATCACAGAGCGGTATGCATTTTTCACCAAAAAAGCAGTTGAAATTATCGATGAAGGACCTCTTTTTATTGTACGTCTGCCCTTTATCCAAAAACCCGAGACGATATGAATATCCTGATTGTGGAAGACGAGGAACAGGCTGCCAAAAGACTTCAGCGTATGTTGAGGGCTATTCTGCCCGACACCTTTTTCCATGGCCCACTTGAATCGGTAGGTGCTGCCGTCAATTGGTTGAAAAGCAATCCTTCACCGGATTTGATTATGCTGGATATTCATTTGTCCGACGGCTTAAGCTTCGAGATTTTCGATCAGGTTGAGACAAAAGCACCGGTTATTTTCACCACGGCTTACGATCAGTATGCCTTACGCGCCTTTAAGCTCCATAGTATTGACTATCTGCTCAAGCCGGTAGAGGAGGCGGCCGTTCAGGTGGCCATAGACAAATATAAAACCCACTTTCTCTCTTCTCCCGCTGAACGGCTTGGGCAGGGATGGCACCACGCCGTTCGTTCTGAATATGATAGCGACTATAAAAAACGGTTTCTTACAAAAATCGGTGATCGGATCGTAACCATCGATTCCAAAGAGGTGCTTTTTGCCTGTTCCGATCAGAAAGCAGTATACTTATGCACCATTTCCGGAAAAAGGCATCTGATCGATTTTAGCCTCGATCATTTGGAGACGCTTCTCGACCCGAAAGATTTTTTTCGTTTAAACAGGAAGTATATAGCCAGGTATGAATCGATTGATCGCATGATTGGATATTCCAACAGCCGGTTGAAAGTCATTTTAAAAGGGTGCGATGATGATGATATCGTGTTAAGCCGCGACAAAACACGTGACTTCAAAAAATGGCTTGATGCCTGAATGTTCAGGATTCATCAACCTCTTCTGAATTATCAGCAGCCGCCCAATTGTCTGCCCGATTCGCTTTTGGTTTTTTGTCAGATTCCACACCTTCCTCATCTACATAACTGTCCTTGTCTTTAAAAGAAACGCCGGCCTGAAACGCCCGCGACACATGGATTCCCTCCGGCTTTTCCCTATCTGTTGCAGCTGAACTACCACCAGCTGATAAGGAGGGGTCATAGACATTGCGGTTTTTTCTTTCTTCCACAGGAAGGTCTTCCGAATCTTCAGATTCTTCACTGAGATCGCCATCCAATGGAGCAAATGTAGTCATTGCCGCCAGGCGTTCTGCTTCATTTATTTCGATTTCAATCGCATCATCTCCATGGGTGGCATCTATTTCTGAACGACTGGATTGTGATGAATCACGATTTTCGGATTCATCTGATTGCCTGGAGCCCGATTGAGAATGCTGCGGATTTTTTTTCTCTGGATTTTTCATGATGTGAGATTTGATATAAGTATAATTTCACCATAAAAGAATAATGCCAATATACAGATTTTTCAAATTCAAATTGTTACACAAACAAGGGCAATGCAGATGCTGGTTTTTTCCCCACATTGATGGGTTTTATAAAGCTGAAAACTGATGTGCCAGTTTTGTGTTCCGAATTGAAGTCAAATGAATTTGCATTTCGCCGAAATAGCGGTTAAGTAACAACGCAAAATAAGCATGCAGTCTAAATAAAATTTTTCTTGCATTATAGTTGCGGAAAAATGTAAAACTTCGCGATTTTGTTTAGTTTTGGGCGCTTTTTGCACTTAGAATAGTGGATCGGACCTCGTTGAAATTGTGAAAAGAAGCTGTATCCAATTTGATATTAAGTGCGTAAAATATCGGCTGACCAAAAATGATGTGATCTCTGCTCCATGTTATTTAACTCTCTTCATTATATAATATTTCTCCCTTTCATTATCTTACTCTTCTATGCTCTTAGAAGGGAATGGAGATGGGTCTTGCTACTAGCGGGGAGTTATTACTTCTACATGTCGTGGAAACCCGAGTACGCAATTTTGCTACTGTTGTCCACTGCTATAGATTTCTGGTGCGGCCTTCAAATGGGTCGTATAAAAGACAAACGAAAGCGCAAACCCTATCTGGCCTTGAGTTTAATAGGGAATCTTGGAATGCTTTTTTTCTTTAAGTATTTCAACTTTTTCAGTTTGAACCTCAATGATGGTCTTGGACTACTCGGCGTGGATTATACACCTGCATTTTACAGTGTCATTCTTCCACTGGGAATTTCTTTTTACACTTTCCAGACGATGAGTTATTCCATTGACTTGTACAATGGAAATATCAAACCAGAAACCCATTTCGGTTATTTCGCGTTATATGTTTCTTTCTTTCCCCAGCTCATCGCGGGTCCAATTGAGCGGTCATCACACCTTATTCCCCAGCTCAAAAAGAATTCAACGCCAAAAATGGAAGATATCCGCTATGGTTTGAATAAGATTGCTCTGGGGTTCTTTAAAAAGTTAGTTGTGGCAGACTCTGTCAGCGTTTTTGTTGATTTCGTATTTGTAGATTTGAGTGTATCCAATGGTGCGCAGGTTTCTATGGCCTTGTTTTTCTTCGCGATCCAATCTTTTGCCGATTTCAGTGGTTACACCGATATTGCGATAGGTTCCGCCCGACTCATGGGGATTAAACTCATTGAAAACTTTAACAGACCTTATTGGGTTCGGAATTTTCGGGATTTTTGGAGCAGATGGCATATGTCGCTGACCCAATGGATATTTATTTATCTCCAAACACCGCTATTGGGAAAACGACGAAGCCAATTCAGAGCTTTCTGGGTGAATATTCTCGTGCTTGGTGTTATAGGATTCTGGCATGGTGCTACATGGCCTTTTATCCTGTTTGGGGTAAGTCATGGTGTAGTTATGGGCATTCAGCTTTTCATTGAATATGATCCCCGGTTTCCGGTTGTCAAGAACCAACTCTATCAACGTTTTTTCCGGCCATTGTGGAATGCTACCCTGATGTGTTTACTGGTACTCATGTACCGATCTCAAACTGTGGATGATATTATTGTTGGTTATTCGAAAATATTTACTGACTTTTCTTTCAGTTACAGTGATATAATTTCCGGTTTTAATTCTAATACGGCTTTTTATTCAATGGCGGGAGCTACGATGTTGTTGATTCCCACAATTTTCTTCAATCGGGAGCTAAAGTTTAAGAGTAATTTGCTCTATCTCTTGGTTATTTTTGGATTAATCATGTTAATCGGTCAGGATGCGCGACAGCAATTTCTATATTTCCAATTCTGATAACCAGGAGGTGTCGGGTCCGCTCTTATTAAAGAAGCTGTGGATTTTGGTGGTGTGTATCATGGTTATATTGCTGGGGCTGGATTATGTCTTTATGAAGCACGTTGTTTTTATCAACGAGTTCTCCAATCAGGGCAAGGTTAAAAGGCTGATTGAATCAGAAAATCCAAACGAAATTCCCGTCTTCGGGGCTTCGCTGGCCCGAAGTTCGTTTATCCCGGATTCCATCAGTCCGGATTGTTATAATTATGGGATGGGAAAAGCCTTATATGATGTTACCCGGGTCTTGTTTAAAATTGAATGCGAGAAAGATAAAACGGCACCAATTATCTTTGAATTCAATCAGAGAACATTTATCCGAAATCCGCATTCCAGTATCAATGCCGCAACTTTTATCCCACATTTAGACAATGAGGTTATTGAAGAATATATGAAGGAGAGTGGCCAGCTAAGTTGGCACTATAAAGTGCCAGGTCTTCGATTTTATGGCAATTATCTTGAGTATGGAATAGGACCATTTCGTCGGGTTTCAGGTGAGAAAAAAGACAACCGGGGGGTGATGCTCGAGTCTAAAACCCAGACCGCAAAAGATGTGGATATTTTTGCCAGAAGGTTGTATAATATGACAAGCAGGCGCAACGAATTGTTGGAGAAAAAGGCTGATTCGACCCGATTTTTTAGCTTTATGGATGAAATGATACTCGCTCAATTGAATGACGGAGTTTATTTTTCATATGACGAAGAATACCTTCGCGAATTTGAGGACCTGGTGCGGGTGAACAGACAACGAAAATTTATTCTTGTTACGGTGCCTATGAATGATAATTTTTATCGTGAGCTTCCTAATATGGAAGAATTTATATCCTTTGCGACCGAATTGGCCGGCCGACATGAGAATATTCATTATTTGAATTATTCACAGGCGATGTCGCTGGATTTGGATTATTTCAAAGATCCCATGCATTTTAGTACGAAAGGTGCTAAAATGTTTTCATCGATATTTCAAAGGGATTTCGAGCGTATCACAGGTATCGATCAGTCAGGGAGGAAAACTTCACTCTGATCAATAATCACTACATCAATTGTATCTGAGCTGATTTGGCTATAAGCCAAATGGCAGCGATAGTTCGGATCAGCTGCGATTTCGCGGATATTCCAGAATTGATTACCACACTTTACTGGATTCTGCTCCACATCAATTTCATGAAATGGAATGTATAAGCCCATACCTAAAGCTTTCGCTATGGCTTCTTTTTTGGTCCAAAACTCCAAAAAAGTCCTTCCTGGATTTTGCGAAAGATGTATGTCAGACCACTGCTCACTGCTCATCACATTCTTCACAAATTTAAAGTCTATCTCACGTCGATGTTCCAAATCAATCCCCAGAGAACAGGTGTTGGACGAGGCGCAAATGACCATTTGGCCGGAATGCGATAGACTAAAGTCAAAAGTTGGAAGCGTTGGAAAATACAATTTGCCTTTTTCAGCGCGCTCCAATTTTCCGTGATATTTTATACCGTACAACTTCATCATATTGAGCAACAACAATCTGCCCGCCAGACTTAATTGTCGGTCCGACATCTGATGATATCTCAACACACCTTCCCGCCAGTCTGATGGAATTTTCTGTAAAGATTGGATAAAAGAATTTTTAGAAATGCCAGTTAGGAGTTTCACTCCCATCACCTTAATTCCTGACATCGCTGCTATTTTAGTCTATGACACAAGTCATTTATTTCTTTGCAAAGGGTTATCGGATCTTTAATATACGCAAAATGGTCTCCCGG
>JBGTLS010000171.1:0-3033 GCA_041744015.1 Cryomorpha sp.
AACGAAGGCGCTGTATTTGCGATCAAACGAGCCATGGCTATGGAATCACGTCTGAAAGTGACCCTGCCAAATGTTGTGGAAGATGGAATTCTGAATAATTTGATCAGAGATTAAAAAAGCCATTGCGTATTATCTTTTCAGAAAATAAACTACGGCAATTCGAAGTACAGCTCCACTTCGGGAAATACCCTTTGGTCAGATTTTCACTACAACCTTTTCGCGGCTACCTGGCCTTCTGAATTTCAAAGTAAGGTGAAAAAACGAGTAAGCCAATTTTTATTAGATTTAAAAAAATCACATCGAAGATCCGTCCTTTCTATAACTATTAACTGATTGAGCAACCTTTCAAATGAAACTGCGTATGGTCTTTAACTAATAAAAATGTTAATAAGCTTTGAATCTCAACATCATGTCGCATTTTGACTTTGATAATTTTGAGAAACTATATATCCAGATTTGTGATAAGCACACCCCCTAACAACTAACTGAAAAGCAAACAAATGAAATTTTTTATCCCCTTTCTCATTGCGCTCATTCCAATCACGGCTGAGGCGCAGATCGACACGGAATTCTGGTTTGGAGCACCAGACCTCACCATGGGAACACCTTCTGAGATATCAGGCGGAAATCGAAGAGACAGTACTGTGATTATGGTATTTACCTCATTGAATGAACCTGTGCAAATTCAAATACTGCAACCGGCGAACCTCAGTTTTGCTCCGATCATCATCAACCTGCCGGCCAATAGTACCGTAAAAAGGAATTTGGGTGAATTTTTGTCTCTAATTGAAACAAAACCTGCAAATGAAATTTTGAATACAGGTCTGTTAGTGCGATCCACACGACCAATTACTGCATATTATGAAATTGACTCCCAGGGTTCTAACACAGATATTTTCTCTCTCAAAGGAAAAAATTCTCTCGGCACAAAGTTTTACACGCCTTTCCAAACCATTTACCAAAACAATCAAAGCCTGGGTGGGCAATTATACAATCCCCCTCCCCGTGCTGGTTTTATCGTGATGGCCACTGCTGATAATACGAATGTCACCATTACACCATCCATCGATATTCTGGGGCATGAAGCCGGTATTCCTTTTACGATCAATCTCAACCGCGGCCAAACATATTATTGTGAAGCCATTGATGGTGCCCCGGGCAGCAAACCTGCTGGTTCATTGGTGGAAAGCGACAAACCCATTACCGTAACTACAAAGGATGATATGATCGATCTCGATCCGTCCAACGACGGTGGTGCAGATGTGGCCGGTGACCAACTCATCGCAGAGGAATATCTGGGTATGAAACATATTTTGGTAAAAGGTGGCCTGATCCAAAATGGTGACCGTGTGGTGGTTTGTGCTACAGTGGATGGCACTGAATTGTTTGTGGATGGATCGACAGAACCCATTTTGCTCAATGAGGGACAGCAACATGAATATGCTTTTAGTGGGCCCGCGTCTTTCCTCAACAGCACCGAAAAAGTCTCTGTTTTTCATATTTCCGGATTTGGAGATCAATTGGCCGGAGCGATTATTCCTTCTCTGGAATGCACAGGAAGCAATCAGGTGGGGTTTGTAAGAAGTTTGAATGCCCCCTTTTTCCTGACGCTTACCATTCGCGCTGGCTCAGAAGGTGGTTTTGTGCTCAATGGCAATCCGAATCTGGTGCCAGCAAGTGCTTTCAATCCCGTACCCGGCAGCGATGGAGAATATGTTTATGCGCGTATCAGCTTTCCAACATCGCAGGTACCGGTGAATCTCGCCAACCTGATTACGAATTTTGGAGAAGAACTTTTTCACCTCGGTGTGACCAATGGAAACAGCAGCGGAAAATGTAATTATGGATATTTCTCAGCGTTCAGCTTCCTGAATATTGGAGAGAATGCTGAAGTGTGTATTGGCGATTCCGTATTACTGGACGCAGGTCCGGGCAAGACATCGTATATGTGGAGCACGGGTGAAGAAACCCAGAGCATTTACGCCACCTCGCCTGGTACGTATTCGGTTGATGTTTTCAGCGGTACCGATTGTTTCGCAACTGATACCATTTTCGTTAGTTATTATGAACCACCCATTGATCTTGGGCTAAGCGATACCCTTTGTGACGGAACCAGCCTGACACTGAGCGTTGAAGGCAACTACCTTTTCAATTGGCAGGATGGCTCCAATCTAAACAGCTTTACGGTAACGGAAGAAGGATGGTATTGGCTCGAAGTTTCCGACTTTCAGCAATGCGTCCTGCGCGACTCGGTGTACATCGCCGTGAGTCCACGCCCGGAAACCCCCGAAATAACCGGAGAATTGATCTATTGCGCGGGAGAAACAGCCACCCTCTTTATGGGCGATGTGGAAAATGCATCCTACCGCTATATTTTGCCGGATGGCACCCTGACTTTTGGGCAAACCCTCACTTTGGAAAATATACAACTGGAAAACAGCGGTTTGTATAAGGGATATTACGTTGTGGAAGGATGTGAAACTTTTACCGACTCGGTTACCATTGTGGTAAATCCGCTACCTGTATTCGCTCTCGGTGAATCTGAATCTGTCTGTTCGGGTGAAACAATTCTGATCGAATCGGGAATTACGGGGGTAACCTACCTATGGCAGGATGGCTCTACGGATGCGGATTTTCTGGCGACAGAAACCGGCACTTTCACTCTTACGGTGACCACTCCGGAAGGCTGCTCTTCAACTGAAAGCGTATCACATGAGTTCCGACCGCTTCCTTTACTTCCTGAAGTATCAGGAGAAGACAACCTGTGTGTTGGAGAAACGCTCACTTTAAGCACACCACCACAGACAGGAGCGGAATATTTCTGGACCAATCCATCTGGAGAAATTATTACTTCACTTTCTGCCATTGAAATCGCAAATATTCAGAATGATCAGGCCGGAGTTTATACGCTTTATGTCGATTTAGCCGGGTGTATATCTGAAACAACTTCATTCTCCGTAAACGTCAATATCAATCCAGTCATCACACTGGCTGCTGACGTAACGCTTTGCACAGGTGAAGAAACGGAGATAG
>JBGTLS010000172.1:0-2908 GCA_041744015.1 Cryomorpha sp.
AGATCAATCATCTCTGGGGATCGCTGGGAGGTCGTCAAATTCCCTTTGTTATGTATAAAGTGCGAATGGTAAGCATTACAGAGAGAAGCATACGGAGAGAAGTGCCATTGATAGAAGAGATAGAAACCAATCTTGTAAACAAATCTTCATAATAATATGACTATCTATAAAATATTATGCGAAGTGAAATGGCTACATGAGTATTATCTCACGCTTGATAGGGGTAAAACTATTTTCGAAATACCTGCGCAGTCCGACCGGATTGGTTTTTTATTCGACAGGTTTGTAAAAGCTCTGCCTTCTATTCATGAAGACCTGAAATTCCAGGACCATTCATTGAGTAAAACTTTCAGTAATTACAATATCAGACTAATACCGTCCTATGCTGGATTTAAATTGGCTATAAAGTGCAGGAAAGAAAAACTGGCAGACGGAACCATAGTATATTCTCCCATTGTACCACTTCCGGATCAACTCTGTTTACGGGTTATGATCAGGGAGAAAAACGATATTCACAGGTTCTCCGGAGAGATCAGCCCCAAACCTATTAGGGGGTTCTGGTATTTCAGTAGTAACAATATTCCCTTTGCAAAAACATTTCCATTTATTTCTTCTCCTGTGTCAGCTTTTGTCCCAGCTCAACCATATGTGCAAAGTGAAATAGCATTGCATGCCGGCGTTGCTAAAGCATTCCTCAATAACGGCGCAGTAGATCCTTGGCTAACGCTACCGGGTACAAATTATATCAACACGAATGACTGCCACTTATTACCATTATCATTTAATTATACATTCAGCGCATTTGAAAACATTTCAGCTGCAAGTTTCACCCTGAAAGATTCTACGAATGCAGTTGTGAAGAAAATAGATTTGTCGGCTTCTCGGCCAATGCAAACCATATCTGTGAGTTTCCGCACAAACGAGGAAATCGTTAAGGTAGTAAAACATGATGCAGTAGTTGCAGATCAGTTATACACTCTTGAAGTAACGGGAAGTGGTGGTTATTCAAAAACCTTTACCAATCTTCTTTTTGCGCACGATGAAATTGAATTGGGTCGTTACTCTGGCTTTATCGACCTCATTATTAAACCAATGTCAGCGAATTTTCATTTGTTGGATGCTAATGGTCGTCTTCATACAAGAATACTTCCTGCAGGAACAAAACAACCGGCACCGGTTTTTGAACTCTGGATGAAAAGTAAATCAGCATTCTGGCAGTATGCGAATAACCGTCAGCGGAAATTCAAACTCACGCCTGCTACTACGGATCTTCTTGAGGACAATAGCGGAGTGTTAGTTTCTAAAAATCCAATTCATATGAGTTATACACCTGTAAATCTGAAAAAACCTGATAACAGTTTTATGTTTCTTCCTAATCCCGATCCAACACTGGAAGCGAAGAGAGAAGGAAACAAAGTTTTTTTGAATATGCAGGTCCCTGATTCGAATCTATTTCCATTATTATAAACAACTATTCATTAACCTTAATTGAATAAATATGTCAGAATTCAAAACCCCGGGTGTCTACATTAAAGAGATACCTAAACTTCCCCCATCCATAGCTTCGGTGGAAACTGCTATTCCCGCATTTATCGGTTATACGGAGAAAGCGGAAAAAAAGATTGCGGGTGACTTGATCCGTGTGCCCACAAGGATCACCTCCATGAAGGAGTACGAAAAATATTTTGGTAAGGCTGAACCGGAAACAGGCCTTGAGGTTGATTTTGTAAATGCAGGCACCCCTAATGTATCGCTCACTGCTACCATCGATGCCGCAGCAGCGTCAGTACACCTCCTATATTATTCCCTGCAATTATTTTATGGCAATGGCGGAGGACCCTGTTATATTGTTGCAGTAGATACTTATACAGGTGCCAGTGGAACAATTGATCCAGCAGATCTGGAAAATGGTATTGACGATGCGGGTACCATCAACGAAGTAACGCTGCTGGTTGTTCCTGAAGCTGTCAATATATCGGGTGCTGGAACTCCTATTGATGATTACTATGGAGTTTTTGAAAAAGCACTCACACAGTGTCGAGAGTTGCAGGACAGGTTTACGGTAATGGATGTTTACCCTGGTGGTACCATTGCAAATCTTCGAGACAAACTGCCCCATGAAAGCAATTTATTGAAATACGGTGCTGCTTATTATCCTAGATTATTTACAAGGCTTAATTACGACTACTCAGACGAAACCAAGGTTATCATTGGTGGTGTGATTGGATCCTTGAACCTGAGCTCATTAAAAGCAAATAACAATGCCTATTACAATATGGCAAAGGCAGCCCTCAATGGACTTGAAATGTTGCTGCCTGCAGCTGGTGGGGTGGTGGGACAGTATGCAACGACTGATAATTTAAGGGGTGTATGGAAGGCGCCTGCAAATGTGAATATCAGCCTTGTTACAAGACCAGAACTCATCGTAACAGGTAAGGAGCAGGCAAGTTTGAACGTGGATGAGTTATATGGGAAATCGGTGAATGTAATCCGTTCATTTCCAGGACGCGGCCCTGCGATTATCTGGGGAGCTAGAACACTGGCGGGCAATGACAATGAATGGCGTTATATTCCCGTCCGGCGCTTTTTTAACATGGCCGAAGAATCATCAAAAAATGCTACTGAGCAATTTGTGTTTGAACCCAACGATCAAAACACATGGACAAGAGTAAAGTCCATGCTTCAAAACTATTTCACCACCCAATGGAAAAATGGAGCGCTTATGGGCTCCTCTACCGAAGAAGCATTCTATGTCCATATCGGCCTTGGAGAAACCATGACTGAACTTGACATCTGGGAAGGAAGAATGATTGTAGAAATTGGGCTTGCAGTGGTAAGACCGGCAGAATTCATCATACTCACTTTCATGCATAAAATGCTTAGCGAAGCGTAATTTATTTCACTAATA
>JBGTLS010000173.1:0-2032 GCA_041744015.1 Cryomorpha sp.
GGTTCTGCACTTGAATGGCTGAAGCTCTCACCAGAAAAATTTGAGTGAAGAACATTGTCGAGCCAACCATTTACGTATCATTCGTCATTCCTTCGATAAAACGTGTTATTATTAAGATAAAACTGTTTTATCAACCGACTATTAGTATATTTGCTTAAAGATCGCTTACGGCAATCACTCAATTAGAGCTGCCAAAAAGTCAATCGCAACCAACCGTGATGAACTACATCATTCGAATAATCTCTGTATTCGCGTGTGCCTTTCTCTTCGGAAAGGTAATTTGCCGTAGCACAAATACAAATTCTGTAAGGAAATTTGATGATAGCATCTATAATTCAAAATTAGATGTTGCCCTACCCCTCGTTCCTCTGGCAATATCGACTGTCCCGATAATTTTCTTTAATCGGATCAATACCGGTTTACTTTCCCAGGATTATTTTAGACGTGCGGATCATCTTACACGCACGGTTTCAGCAGATATCTCGAGCATCGAAAAAAATTTTCCCAGTCAATCTAAATCTTTACCAAATCATTTGCTATGAAAAAGTTGTATGTATTTAGTGCTTTAATATGCGCCCTGTTTACGGGGTATACGTCTACGGCTCAATTGGTTGTAAACTCAACGGATATCACTGCAGTCGCTCTCGCCCAATCATTGGTCGGTGATGGTGTCACTGTGGTAAGTGCCACATTGGTATGCCCGGATGGGGCCTCAGGTATTTTCAGTAATGGAAATACGACCAATCTCGGCATTCAGGATGGAATTTTACTAACCACAGGAAGCGCACAGGGCGCCATTGGGCCAAACGATGTTGGAAGCTTTTCAGTCAACAATTTTGGAGCCGGCGACGCTGACTTAAATTCGCTCATAGCACCTTTTACCACAAATGATGCATGTTATCTGGAGATCACATTTGTTCCCGCAGGAGAACTCATCGTATTTAATTATGTCTTTGGTTCAGAAGAATACAACGAATATGTTTGTTCCAATTTCAATGACATCTTTGCCTTTTTCGTAAACGGACCGGGCTATAACAATGAAAACATTGCATTAATCCCCGGCACCACGCGTCCGGTAACGATCAATAATGTAAACAATGGAAGTCCCGGACAATTTGCCAATGAAGGCAACTGCGATGAGGTCAATTTCCAGTTCAGCGATTTTTTTGTAGATAATTTCGGTGGCACAACCATTCAATATGATGGTTTTACAGTTTCACTATCTGCCAACCTACTAGTGGTTCCGGAACAGGAATACACGATCAAGCTCGCTATTGCAGATGTAACTGATGGGCTTTTTGACTCGGGCGTTTTTATCGAAGCTGAAAGTTTCATATCAGTTGATGTGACTTGCGACGCAGGTGAACTTTTCTTTGAGCAATTTTCGACAAATGAACTTGAGTTTTGTTTGTCAGACGTTCCACAGGGTGTGACAATCAATAACACATCCGCAGGAGAAAATGACAACTACGTATATCTTGTAACAGATGAAAATCTGAATATTCTGGAAATTCTACAGAACAACATGTTGAATATGGAAACCTGGACTCCGGGAACCTATTTGATTTGGGGATTCAGCTACGGTGGCAACGCCGTGGGTCTGCAGATCGGTGAAAACGCTGCCGACATTGTAGCGACCATCTGTCAAAGCCTGAGCAACAATCTCACCGTGGTCATCAATCAATGTGAATGCCCTGTCGATGGAGGTGAGATATCAACACAATCGCCGACTACCGCATTTTGCAAAAGCGATGGAGAAGATGACATTTTTGTTATCGATCTCGAAGGAGCCGTAGGTGAGAATATGACTTACCTGGTGACTTGGGCAGACGGTGAAATTTTTATGATATCTGAGAACAACACCTTCAATCTCGAAGGGATTCCCGGAAATGGAATTTGCATCTTCTGGCACCTGAGCTGGAACGGAGAAATCTCCGGTCTGGAAGTGGGTCAAAATGCATTTGAACTGGAAGGCGATTGCTTCGACCTTTCCAACCCAATCGAAGTACAGGAGTGGTTTGCCAATGGCGGA
>JBGTLS010000174.1:0-7124 GCA_041744015.1 Cryomorpha sp.
AATAATCCATCTGGAGATGTGAATCGTGAGCGGGCAGCTCTGCGCAGGGCAACAGCGTATATAACATATAACATCACCCCTGACGAGCTGCCGCAAACCAAAATAGAAGAAGTGATGGAAGAACTTCCAAAAAAAGAAAAAGCACTCATTCGCGACAGCGTGCGAACCGGCGAATCCATCAATCTTGAACAGGTGCTCTTTGTGGGTGGAACCCGTCAAATCCTCCCCGCCTCGCAACCGGCCCTTAAAAACCTCGTGGATGAACTCCGAGCCCGCCCTGACCTGCATATCCGTATCGAAGGCCACGTGTGTTGCACGCCTCCCGGAAAAGACGGAAAAGATCTCGACACCAAAAAAGACAACCTGAGCGAAGTGCGCGCCAAAGCGGTTTACGACCGTTTGGTGCAAGCCGGAATCGAAAAATCCAGACTTGAATATGTCGGAAAGAAAGGAGATTTTCCACTGGGAGGCGACCTTACGCTCGACCGACGTGTGGAAATTGTTGTCACCAAAGGAGGTAGCACGGATTGAAGTCAGTGCGCTCAATCAAACACCCCTAAAACCGAATTGCCAATTTTTCTCAATTGCTGTAATTTTTCAAAGCAATCGTCGTCACACCCACAAAGATTATTGGCAATTTTAACCCACTTATCAACCGACCAATCTGAATGAAAATCCAGACCTTGCTTGCCGCTCTGGCCCTCTCCTCTATGGCAGTGGCCCAACCTGACTCCACTTATTGGATCACCACCCCAGCCATTTCACCGGACGGAAAGACAATTGCCTTTTCTTATCAGGGCGATATATTCACCGTGCCCTATGAAGGCGGTGAGGCGCGACAACTCACCCTTCACGAGGCGTACGAAGCGAATCCGGTGTGGAGCCCGGATGGGCAAAAAATAGCTTTTTCATCGAGGCGGCACGGAAATGCCGATGTATTCATTGTCGACCTTGCAGGGGGCACACCCCGACGACTCACCTTCCACTCGGCAGGCGATACCCCGTTCGATTTTACACCAGATGGGCTTGAAGTGATTTACGGTTCCTCGCGGATGGATCACCACAAAGCCGTGCTTTTTCCCTCCGGCGTTCTGTCTGAATTGTACAAAGTGCCCGTCACAGGTGGACGCGAAATCCAAATGCTGACCACACCTGCTGAATCCGCCCGAATAAGTCCCGATGGAAGCCGACTTATTTTCGAAGATGTGAAAGGTTATGAAAGTTCGCAGCGCAAACACCACACATCCTCCGTAGCGCGTGATATCTGGATGTACACATTTACCGACAGCGCTTACCACCAACTCATTTCGGATGCTGTGGAAGACAGGAACCCTGTGTGGGCAGCAGGCGACAATAAGTTTTTTTATCTCTCTGAGCGAAGCGGTTCCTTCAATATCTGGAAGGCCGACATCGCCCAAAACAAGGCCGTCAATTTCCGGCAGGTGAGCCAGTTTGAAGACCACCCAGTGCGCAACCTTACGCTTTCGCATGAAGGCATGTTATGTTACGGATTCAACGGTGGTATATACACCCAACTCGACGGACAGCCACATCGCATGGTTCCTGTTGAAATACGAAATGACAGAAGATACAATGAGTCGGTGATCAAGATGATTACCGGAGATGCGGAGCACTTTGCGCTTTCGCCAAATGGAAAAGAAATCGCCTTCATTGTGCGCGGCGAAGTTTTTGTCACTTCCGTGGAATTTTCCACAACCAAGCGCATCACCAACACACCCGAACAGGAGCGCGACCTGCATTTCAACCACGACGGCACCAAACTCCTTTACTCCGGAGAAAGAAATGGAAGCTGGAACATTTACGAAGCCTCCCTCGGTCGAAAAGACGAAAAGTATTTTTACAATGCCACGCTGATCGAAGAGAAACCCATTGTCGAAACCCAGGAAGAAACCTTTCAGGGCAACTACTCTCCGGATGGTAAGGAAGTGGCTTTCATCGAAGAACGCACCACGCTCCGCGTCAAAAATCTGACCAGCGGAAAGGTGCGTACCGTGCTGCCCGGAAACCAGAACTACAGTTATGCCGATGGTGATCAGTATTATTCCTGGTCGCCCGACAGCAAGTATCTTCTTGTGCTGTTTAACGACAAAAGTCGCTGGAACTCTCAGGTCGGTCTCCTCGATGCCTCCGGTGAAAAACCACCTGTAAACCTCACTGAAAGTGGTTATGGCAACGATATGCCCAAGTTTGCCATGGGCGGAGAAGCCATCATCTGGGCTACTGACCGCGACGGTTACAGGTCGCATGGTAGTTGGGGTTCCCAGAGCGATATTTACGCGTTGTTTCTTACCAAAGAAGCACACCGTAAATTCAAACTGAAAAAATCGGACTATGCGCTCTGGAAGGAGGCCGAAGAAGAGCGGGAGAAGAAGGATGGCGAAAAAAAGGGGGACAACGACAAAAAGAAAAAAGAAGATGAAAAAAAGGATGAAAAATCAGACAAGCCCAAAGAGGTAAAACCTTTGGTTATAGATTTTGACGGCTTGCAGGACAGAAAGGAGAAACTTACCTTATTCTCCTCTTTTATCAGCGATTTTATCATGGATGAAAAAGGAGAAAATCTCTATTTCGCTGCCCGAACGGATGATGGTGTCAACCTTTGGAAAACCGAATTTAAAGACAGTGAAACCAAAATTCTCACGAAAATTGGAGATCAGGGAACAGACCTGTATTTCGACAAAGAAGAGAAGTTTCTGTTTATCAACAAATCGGGTAGTCTCGCCAAAATAAAGGTGGAAGATGGAACACAGGAAGCTATAGACTTCTCATCGGAAATGAATCTGAATACCGACGCTGAACGCGCTTATATGTTCGAGCATGCCTGGAGACAATTGAAAAAGAAATTTTACCTCGAAGACCTTCACGGAGTGGACTGGGATATGTATAAAAGCAACTATGCCCGCTTCCTCCCCCATATCAACAATGGATATGACTTTGCTGACTTGCTTAGTGAAATGCTCGGTGAAATAAATGCCTCGCATACAGGTACATATTATTGGAAGGGCGAAAACACGGACGACCGTACAGCCGGACTGGGTGTGTTTTTCGATCAGACATATACCGGTGACGGTTTGCGCATCGCGGAGGTCATGGATAAGAGTCCGCTTAAAAATCCGGATGGGAAAGTGGAGAACGGGGTGATTATTGAAAAAATTGACGGCATAGAAATCAAAACCGGAGAAAATTTTTGGCCTTTGCTCAACCGGAAAGCTGGCAAGAAAGTGCTGCTCTCTTACCACAACCCCAAAAACGGAAAACGATGGGACGAAGTGGTGGAACCAATCGGTGCCGGTGCAGAAAACGAACTCGCTTACGAACGTTGGGTGAAAACCCGGGAAGCCGAAACTGAACGCCTCTCTGGTGGAAAGATTGGCTATGTGCACGTTCGTGGAATGGATAGCGAAAGCTTCCGCGAAGTATTTAGCAAAGCGTTGGGTAAATACAACGACAAGGAAGCGCTTGTGGTGGATACCCGCTTTAATGGCGGGGGATGGCTTCACGACGATCTGGCCACCTTCCTCAGTGGAGAATCCTATATGCAATTCGAGCCGCGAGGACAGACCAATTTGGGAGGGGAGCCGATGTTTAAATGGCAAAAGCCCTCGGCCGTGATCATGGGTGAAAGCAACTATTCCGATGCCCATATGTTTCCGTACACTTATAAGTTTTTTAACATCGGTAAACTCATCGGCATGCCGGTACCGGGTACGGGTACTGCTGTATGGTGGGAAAGCATGATCGACGGTACTGTGTTTGGCATTCCGCAGATTGGGATGCGCGATGTGAAAACCGGTGCCCTTTTGGAAAACCAACAACTCGAACCGGACATCCGGGTGACGAATGAACCAGCAAAAGTGCGCAGTGGAGTGGATCAGCAGCTCGAAGCCGCCGTGAAACATCTGCTGGGAGAATAGGCTCGAACATTCTTAGCGGGCTTTCATCTGCTTTTCCATATGGCCGTGCCCGTATAGGACTCCCCCGTCGTCGGCAAATAGTCAATACGTCCATTAATGTTAACTTCGCGGCCATGAAAGTTCTAATGGTTTGCCTAGGTAATATTTGCAGAAGCCCTATGGCAGAAGGAATACTGCGCGACAAGGCCATTGAAAGGGGAATCCGGCTTACCATAGATTCTGCCGGAACAAACAGATTCCACACAGGAGAGGCTCCCGATCACCGGGCTGTCGCCAAAATGAAGGAACATGGCCACGACATAACCGACCTGCGGGCGAGAACCATCGAACCTGAAGATTTCGGAAAGTTTGATCGGATATATGTCATGGATGCAAGCAACATGCAAAACGTTTTGCGCGTTCCCCACAAACCGGCACACAGTAGCAAAGTGAGGATGTTTCTCAATGAATTTCAACCTAATGGCAATCAAGCTGTTCCGGATCCGTATTATGGTGGTGATGATGGATTTGAAGACGTATATCAATTACTCGATAAGGCTTGTGATGCCTTTTTAAATTCCCTCAATGATGAAAGCTAAACTCTACCTCATACCCACCCTGCTGGGAGAATCGCAGGCAGAGATGGTAATCCCAGCAGGTGTGCTCGCCCGTTCGCGCACGCTAAGCCATTTCATCGCGGAGAGCGACCGCACAGCGCGGCGCTACCTGAAATCAATTGGCACCGAAATTCCGCTGGATGAACTACAGTTTTACGTTTTGAACAAACATACCCCGGAAGAAGAACTCACCCGATTTATCCGACCGCTGAAAAATGGCACCGACATGGGTCTGATCTCCGAAGCAGGTCTTCCGGCCATTGCCGATCCCGGCTCGGCCATCGTGGCCTTGTGCCATGAAGAGAAAATTCAGGTGGTACCCGCCAGTGGACCATCTTCCATTATTTTGGCACTCACAGCAAGCGGATTTAACGGGCAATCATTTGTATTTCACGGTTACCTGCCTATCGACCGGAAAGACCGAACCCACAAATTGCGGCTTATCGAACGCGACGCGCGACAGGGATATACCCAGATTTTTATGGAAACGCCTTTTCGAAATGAAAAGCTCCTGGAAAACATCTTTGAAGCCTGCGGAGCGGAGACCCTTCTTTGTATTGCCACCGACATCACGACACCCACGGAACAAATTCACACCCGCAAAATCAGCGATTGGAAAAAGAATCCGCCCAAATTGCACAAGCGGCCTTGTGTGTTTTTGATTGGGATGAAATAAAGGCAATTGGCAAAATGCAATGGGCAAATTGGCAAAAGGCAATAGGCAAATTGAGCCGGTAATTTGGGGTTATGGAATTCGGATGATATTTTTTTGATGGGGATAAAACCGCCTGGCAATTGAGGTGAATATGGCCGTGGAAATATGGACTTTGGCTAATAGCCCTTCACTCCCGCGCCAGCTCCACCACCTCAATTTCATATATAACCGGCGTAAAAGGTGGCACAAGATTATATGCGCTTCCCCTGCTTCCATAAGCCAGCCAGGAAGGTATGATGACTTCTGCCTTTTCGCCGCGGTGCATGCGTCCAAGAGCGAGTTCAATGCCCCGCAGCACCTGATGTTCATGGCCATATACAAATCGCAAGGGCATGTTGCGCTCCCGGCTGTCGTCAAAAACATTTCCCGAAAGGGTGCGGCCCTGATAATGAATCACTACCTCCCGACCATCGCGAACCCGCGTGGTATCCCAGACAGTGAGTGTCCGCATCCAGACATCCTGAAATTCTGTGAATCGGTGTGCCATGGAATCCAGCCTCACCAGTGAGTCCAAAATAGAAAATTCCCGAAACCGGGCATCGGCTACCTGTGCTTTTGTTCGCATCCGCTTAATGCCAATGGCGTAATACAAAGTGTCGGGGCTATAGCCATCCGGACGGAGGAAGTCGCGACCCACCGAAAGGTAAAACAGGCTGTCGCCCACATAATGTTTAAAGAGCACCGACCATAGTTCATCGGCAGGAATGGGCACTGTCTCTTCACTGAATTTCAACATGATCTCTTTGTTGTCATCGTATACGGCCACATTGAGCGTAACGAGCGCGGCCGAATCGAGAGATTGCTCCTGCTCTCCAAAGGAAATCAATAACCATTGACTGCCGCTGGGAAGGGTGGCAAAATCTGGCGAACGCAGATCACAACCGGAAAAAAAAACTGTAATAGTCAGAATACTAATACAGGTCCACCAGGGTGATGTCGTAGAAGAGGGCTGCATTGGGAGGTATATTGATCTGATTGCCGGTAAGGCCAAAAGCCAGGTAGGATGGTATAATAATCCGGGCACTATCTCCTACATGCAACAGGGTCACGGCTTCGTGCAGGCCAGCTACAACATTGGCCTCACCGATGCGGAATTCCTGGACATCGCCTGTGGCTGTGCCAGCCACATACGTACTGTCAAGCAGAAAGGCGCGGTAAGATACGGCGGCAATCATATCGGTGCGGGCACTGTCGCCAGTACCATGGGCGTAAATGTCGTAGCGGATACCAGTGGCGGTTTTTTTCATGACCCACCCATTGCGCTCCACGAAATCGGAGATGATGGTGGTCTCCTGCCCAATCTTGCGTTTGTTGGCCTCAATAAGATCATCAGCGGTGTAGTTTTCCGGCAGGGAGCCACTCCGTTTTTGCTCGCAACTCGCAGACATGAGGGTGATGGCTGTCGCCAAAAAGATGATGAGTCGAAGGGTTTTCAAATGGTACCGCGTATTTCCGCCGCGTGTTGTCGGGCGAGCTGTTCAAATTTTTCGAGTGCATCTGTCATGGCGCCTTTAAAACGTCCACCTGCTGCATTTTTATGTCCCCCACCGTCAAAATTTTGGCGGGCGAGTTCATTCACATCAAAATGTCCGAGGCTGCGAAGGCTTATTTTGATGAGTCCGTCTTTTTCGGCAAAGAAACCGGCTACATGCACTCCTTTGATGCTCAGGGCCACATTGACCAGGCCTTCTGTGTCGCCCTTCCGAAAATTATATTGCTGGAGCTCTTTTTCCGAAAGGGAAATATAAGCCACCCCGGTATCGGGTATTACCACCAGTTTTTGCGAAAGCGCATATCCGTGCAACCGCACCTGTGACTCTGAATTGCTGTCGAATATTTCTGTATAGATGTTGCTGTGGTCGATTCCCGTTTCCATCA
>JBGTLS010000175.1:0-3424 GCA_041744015.1 Cryomorpha sp.
TTATCTCCCTCAGGCCGCTGTCATCCTGAGCGCCAGCGAAGGATCCCGTAAGCTGCCTGCCAGTTTCTCCGGGTTATTAAAGCCCTTCTTTGCCTGAAAAAGGAATGCACGTAGATTATTTGAGATTAAAGTTGCAGGACACAAAACTTTCATTGATATTGAATTGGGAAACCTATCCTAAGAAGGACGAAGTGAAAGGAAATCAATGTGCGAAACTTGAGTAAAGCATGTGATAAAGGTTTCCACGGGACGCTTGTGAAAAATAAAAATCTGACAAGCTCTTTCATTCCGGAATTTGATTCACATTTGAAATAAAAAATTGAATTTGTTTTCCGCCTATTTTGAATTGGGTCTGAGACACATCGCTGATCTGAATGCGTTTGATCATATGTTGTTTCTGCTTGCCCTGGTGTGTGTCTATCAGGTTATTGACATCAAAAGAATTCTCATTCTGATTACAGCCTTTACCCTCGGCCATAGTTTTACGCTGATTCTCGCCACCACAAAACTGATTCGTATCAATTCGGAGTGGGTGGAATTTTTGATTCCGGTTACCATTTTAATTACCGCTGTGGTCAATATCTGGCGCGGAAGGCGGGGTGGATCCAACATGTTTTGGCCGTATTTTTTTGCGGCTTTTTTCGGATTGATTCACGGTTTGGCATTTAGCAACTATCTTTTGATGTTATTGAGCCGGGAAAAGGATGTTTTTCTGCCTCTGCTGGCATTCAATCTCGGGATCGAGGTAGGGCAAATCATTATCGTAGCCGCTATCCTTTTGCTCTCCGTGATTGCCTTTCAGTTGTTTCGGTTTAAACACCGCGACTGGATTCTTGTTTTATCAGGTGCTGCGGCTGGCATCTCTATTGTGCTCATGAAAGAGGCAATATTTTGGTAATTTGCACGCTGATTAAAACCTATGAGAAGATTTTTCCTTTTGGCCCTTTCGACGGCAATTATTTTTGGAGTTCATGCCCAACAAAATCCGGTAAATAAGTTCAGTCAACTCGGCACAGAACTCCCCACGCCCAATGTGTACCGCACCGCTTCAGGAGCTCCGGGTCCGCAGTATTGGCAACAAAGAGCCGATTATCAAATGGAGATCAGGCTGGATGAGGACAACCATGTTCTGTATGGCGAAGAGACGATTACCTATTACAACAACTCGCCAGATGTACTCGATTATCTCTGGCTTCAACTCGACCAAAATCAAAAAGCCCTCGACAGCGATTCTTACAAAATCCGACAAAGTACGCTCCCGGACAGTATGAGTTTTAGCCGTTTTGAAAACCTTGTTCCCGGATTTGATGGCGGTTTTATAATCGAATATGTACAGGATACCAAGGGCAATGACCTGCCTTATACCGTCAATAAAACGATGATGCGCATTGACCTTCCCCAATCTTTGGTTCCCAAAGGTGGTTTTAGCTTTCGCATCAAATGGCACTACAATATCAACGACAGAAGTAAAGTTGGGGGCCGGTCGGGGTATGAGTTTTTTGAAGAGGAAAATAATGCCCTGTACACCATTGCACAGTTCTTTCCGCGGATGGCGGTTTATTCTGATGCGGATGGATGGCAACACAAACAATTTCTCGGAAGTGGCGAATTTGCGTTGACTTTTGGAAACTACGATGTGAAAATCACCGTGCCCGCTGATCACGTTGTGGCGGCCACCGGCGAACTCCAAAATTCGAAATCCATTCTCACCCCCAATCAGGCCGACCGGCTTCATCGCGCCAAAACGGCCACCAAACCCGTGGAGATCATCACCCAGGCCGAAGCGATGGAAACCGAAAAAGGCCGGAGTACGGAGATGCGCACCTGGCATTTCAAGGCCCAGAACGTCCGTGATTTTGGTTGGGCCTCTTCCCGAAAATTTATCTGGGATGCTCAGGGCGAACCTTTCGGGGACCGCACGGTATTGGCGATGAGTCTTTATCCGAAAGAAGGAAATCCCCTTTGGGGTCAATACAGCACGGCAGCGGTGATTCAGACTTTGCGCACTTACAGCAAACACACTTTTGATTATCCATATCCCGTCGCCATCTCTGTAAATGCAGCCAATATCGGAATGGAATATCCGATGATCTGTTTCAATTTCGGACGTTGTGAACCGGATGGAACCTATTCCGAAAGAACGAAATACGGCATGATCGGAGTGATCATCCACGAAGTGGGTCACAATTATTTCCCGATGATTGTCAATTCAGATGAGCGACAATGGACCTGGATGGACGAAGGTTTGAATACATTTTTGCAGTACCTCACAGAGCAGGAGTTTCAGCGTGACTTTCCCAGCCGGCGTGGCGAACCGCGCAATATTGTGGATTACATGAAAGGAGATAAGTCCGGCATTTCACCCATTATGACCAACAGCGAGTCCGCACATCAATTGGGAAACAATGCCTATGGAAAACCAGCCACTGCGCTGAATATTTTACGGGAAACCGTGATGGGTCGCGAACTCTTTGACTTCGCTTTTAAAACCTATGCCAACCGATGGAAATTCAAACATCCGACACCCGCCGATTTTTTCCGCACCATGGAAGATGCGAGCGCAGTCGATCTGGATTGGTTCTGGAGGGGTTGGTTTTACGGAACAGAACACGTCGATATGTCAATTGATTATGTAAAGTGGTATCAGATTGCGGAATCACAACCGGCGCATTACAAAGCTGTGAAACGCGAAAAACGCGATCAGGAACACCCGAGCATTTCTGCAAAACGCAACCGGGAAGACATCAAACAAACCATGGTGGAAGCCGACTCCACCCTTTTGGATTTTTATAATTCATACGACCCACTCCAGGCCGATGCCCTTGATGAGCGCACTTATGCGCAAACTTTACAGAATTTGTCGGAAGAGGAAAAATCCATGTTGAACGACAGGCGTCATTTTTATGAAGTTGGTATTTCAAACATTGGTGGTTTGCCCATGCCGGTGATATTGCAAATGAAATACGATGATGGCACTGAAGAAATCATTCACATTCCGGCGGAAATCTGGAAAATGGATGATACATCTGTGAGCAAGGTGCTCGTCACCGAAAAACGCATCACCGAACTGGTCCTCGACCCATATCTCCAAACCGCGGATGTTGATCTGGAGAACAATACCTGGCCCTCTGTAGCCACACCGAGCCGACTTCAATTGTACAAACAGCGGGAGCGGGGAGGTTCTCAGAATGAGATGCAGCGGGCGAGGAAAGCAGGGCAGAACGAATAAAGTCTTTTTGTTCGATTGACTTGCATGATCGGCTGAATGAAGCGAGGAATTGCGTCATCGCACTTTGGAAGTTTCACATTCCAATTCTGGGATCCCTCGCTGCGCTTACCAATGACAGTGTTTTTTTCTAGAACTCGGAGGACCTGACAAAAAAACGAACGGGATCCCTCGCTGCGCTTCGGGATGACAGGGGCG
>JBGTLS010000176.1:0-2253 GCA_041744015.1 Cryomorpha sp.
GTGGAAAAAATGTTTTTAGGTGTTTATGTATGCATGTTTTTAAGTTGAATTAATTCAGTAACAAAAATACATATTGATTAAAAAAATATGGGTAAGCTAAAATCTATGTGCATGCGGTCATGGCCTCAGCGCATAAAAGCAAGAGCCCTTGTTGCGGCCGCAGCGTTGGCCTTTTTTGTGCGAAATGAAAACCAGTTCGCCCTTCTGAAAATATTCACATCCAATTAAAAGTTTTACTCTATGCAGAATAAATAATCTTTCTATTTACCCGGCGAACCTTTTTTCATTTAAGAGCGGCAAAACTTAGGGCTATGCTTTGAGGCGGTGCAGCCTTGAATTTTTTGTTTCTTTTTGTTTTAAGACAAAAAGAAAGGCAAAGAAATTAGTTCAATGATCGAATATCGTTAAATGAAAGCCGGGCGATAGTGGTTAAACCTGACTCACTATCTGAATTTAAATTGATCAATCAAAGAATAAAATAACATGCGTATGAACTTTAACATCGCAAAAAGATCCTTATTCCCCTTGTTTCAACAGGACATATGTCGTATATTTGCTTTGAATCTGACCTGGAGCAAGTCTTCACAGTAGGATTCCTCCGGTGGCGAAAGCCACCTTTTTTTATCGCTCTACAATTCCCAAATTATTTTTGGAACTAACCTGCCTGACGATGACGTTGGATAGACGTTGGTAAAAATTGTGACCTCCTTTGGATTTCATATAATTATTGGGCTCATAAAGCTGTCGGCAACAATAGGCCAAAACATCATTCATCTGAAGAATCAGGGATTGCTTTGAATCCCGAAAAACAGGATCTTCAATCACATGAAGCATTTTAGAATTTCTATATCCCTCTCCATAATACCGCCTGTTGTTGGGAATGGCATTGTAATGTCGCATCCTCCTTACCAATTGCCTCAATTGCAAACCATCTGTATTATCCGCGACAATCATTCCGCGTTCATCACTATTCCCAGGTCCGGAAAAGTTTCGGTTTCGCAAGGTGTTTTCAAAACGATTTATCAAGGTATTCCAGGCCACTCCAAATATATCCGTGGTCTCCCCTTTTCCCTGTTTATCTATCACAACACTGAATACATTCAGATCCGGCTGATCATTAACCCAATCAATGCATTTCTTGAGAATATCTAAACGATCATTCCGTTTGATTCTGATTAAATCGCCTGGCTTACTGATCATCTCATTTGCATGAATTTCTTCCCGTAATTTAAGCCCTTTCGTGTCTCGCAACATCCTTCTGAAATCAACGAGTGAGTCAAGCGTATCACGCCAGCGCAATTCATGCACAACAATTGCAGTTAGAATAAAAAAACGCGTTGGACTGCGATTTAAACCTGTATCTCCACTTTCATCGACATACATAAGATACATAGGTGCCTTTTTTATTCATCGTTTTGAAGGAAATGAAAAATATTTCTTCAATTCCTTCAACATCTATATCGCAATACATACCAGCGCATTGAGACAAAGACAAATGTCGCACTTTTTGTGAAAACATATACAGTATCAATTTTACCATAAGAAGGAAAGAGGGTGATCGGGTTTTTGGAAAATGAAACTATTATCTTCCGTTGAAACGCGCATCCTTTTATCATTAAAACAATGACCTTGTCTCCCCCGCCTTACCTAAGGGCCGACCTCTTTACGCAAGGTGGGCATACATAAACTATTCACTTAAGAAACTTCGACTGGTGAAGTTTCAATCAATTTCGTTTTTAGTATCTGCTCTAAATCCGTGATGGTTTGCAGCGTTAAATTCTCTTTACCCTTTACGATTCTACTCACTTCCTGCTGAGATACTCCCATAGCTTCAGCCAACTGTTTTTGGTTCCAGCCTTTTTCCATTATTGCCGCAAGAACGCTCAGGGATATTTCAAAAGACTTTTGAAGCCAAATGCGATTCTCCCGACGCCATTGCGCATCATCCAATACCTGCTGTGAAACAGGTTTAGCAAGTTTATTGAGTTTTTTATCTAAATCTTTAACTGCCATGATTATTTGAATCAGAATTTCAGCATTTCAAAATCAAACGGCTTGCATTGACCTTGATAAGGTCACTAAATTACTCAAGTTTCGCACATCATTTATTCCAAAATTAAATTGAAAAAATGAGATTAAGAGTGCTTGATCTGCATTGCTAAAAATAAACAGAATCCAACCTGCGAAACCGCGCGTAGGCCCGGGCAATCCAGCAGACCCGTCTGCTTGACCAACAGAGCTGCTTGAAGTGCA
>JBGTLS010000177.1:0-1500 GCA_041744015.1 Cryomorpha sp.
CTGGCCACGATGGAAGAAGTATACGCTTCAATAGAATCCAATAACTTTGAAAATCTTGACCTCACCCGCGACGACCTCCCCACAGGTTACCCTATAGACGCCTCCGTAGAATTCAACGAACGCATTGCCCGGCTCACCGCAGCCAATGGCACTGAAATGGGGCCATCTATCGTGATGCCTGTGCGAAATGGAGAAAAGGTAAGTTTGAGTACCACTTATTTTTATGAAGAGGATGCCCCTGGTCAAACATATGACAATCTGGGAATCCTTGTCAGTGAAGTTCTGCTGGCTCTGGCCTCGAGCGGGGTGAATGTATTGCCGCTTGATGAAACCGCTCTGGGCGCAATGGCAGTCGGGCAAAATGGATATGGTTCTGATATTTATAATTTCCTGGCAAGTCAGATCGATACCACCAATATGGATCGCCCCAATGCCTATCTCGTCTGGGTGTTTTATGACCAACAGATGAATATCCGTCCCGCATTATCAGGGGCTATACGCGTGCAAAATCCCAACCAGTTGGAAACGCTCATTCGCAGCGAGATGCAGGTGCAGCAGGATGGTTACCTTCACGCTTACGTAAGCAATGGCGGCACCGCACCTGTCCATTTCGACAATTTTATGGTTACGCACATTCAGGGTAAAGTGCGTCAGTTTAATGATTATTATCCGTATGGTCTGAGCATAGCCGGTATCAATGGCGTGAACGGAAAGTATAAAAACATGTACACCTCTAAAGAACTCCAAAACGGAGAATTTCCGAATGGCAGAGGATTGGAGATGTACGATTTTCATGCACGTTTTTATGATCCACAGTTGGGAAGGTGGTTTGCGCCTGACCCGGCTGAGCAGTTCCACAATCCTTATCTGGCGATGGGGAATAATCCGGTGATGTATGTGGATCCGGATGGGGAGTGGATAGACATGGCAGCAGGTTTATTATATCAAGGTTTAGTGGGCGGGCTCACAGCGAAGGAAAATGGGGATAATTTTTGGAAAGGTTTTGCAAAAGGTGTAGCGACCGCTGGAATAGGCGCCGTGTTTTCAGGAGCAATTAATAGCGAATTCGGTCATTCTGGTAACACAGGGCTCGCCCCCGAAATGGCATATTCAGTCGCAAATGGTGTCATTGGAGGATTTACTGCAGAATTAAGTGGGGGTAAGTTTTCTGACGGTTTTGTGAGTAATGCTGTAATTGCATACTCCACGGGGGGATTTGAAACAGCAAAGGATAATAAGAGATTTGTGTCCGATTTTAAAAATCGTTCGTTTAAATATTATCGTTCCATCTTAGATGCTAACGGTTTTGGCATGAATGAAGATGGATATAATTTGGGTTATTTTGAATCAGGCTTGGTTAACGGCGAGACAGCGTGGATGAATTTTAAGAAAAATAATAGTGGAAATTTATTTCAGAATTTTAATGCATTGGAAATTCACGATGCTTTCAAGGCTTCATTCGAGGAAAGAGTAATTGATAAATATGTTAGGAACGATCAA
>JBGTLS010000178.1:0-10918 GCA_041744015.1 Cryomorpha sp.
GGCATAACCCAATATTTGACCCCCAATAAAAGGAATAGGTTGTATTTTGCATATCCAAATATTTAAAACTTTATTTGGATCATCTGCATTGCTGCCACCTTCATTACCCCTTTTGACATTGTCGGGAAGTCCAAAAAGTGAAAGTGCAAAATTTGCATTGGTTTTTACTCTTTTGATTTCTTGAAGTTCAAAATATATTCCAGCATTTCCTTGTACTTCTTTAAAAATTGAACGTAGGTCATCTTTATTATTATTCAATAATCTGAAATCTTCATTTAAAACCTGTATCTGACTTTGAATTTGGGCATCGCTGATGTTTTCTGCGGCTGTGCGGTATAATACATGCACCACCACAGGAATACGTATTACGTTGGTGTTTTTGGTAACACCATCGGCATCCTGCGAAATCATGAATTTCGTGTGATTTTCTATTTTCTGCATACGCTCTGAAAGTCCGGGGTCAAGTTCCTCCAGATGATGAAGGTGTTCCATCGTACCGCAGTTTCGCTGGGCGAATGCGTTTGCTGATAACATCAGAAAAGCGCAAATGAACGGGAAAAATTTTTTCATGTATTTTTGGTTTAAGTGAAAAGATAATCGCTCGAATTTTACGAAATATTAATGTTCCTTTCACCAATCTCAAAAAATTTAGCATTTCAATATGGAATGACCACTTAATTCAAAGCTCCCTTGCTTGCTCAAGATACCCCAATCGCATAACACCCTAATTTATTGAGGCTTGAAAATAGAATATAATGATACATGATTCCTTGTATAAAAAGTTTGCTCACAAAATGTTGTAAAAATCATGATATAAGAATCCCATATCAAATCAGTCATCGAGATTTTAACACGTACTAACCTCCCGCTCATGAATTAATTTCATCTCCTCACACTCAAATTGTCATCACGGCACCATATCCTTACTTTGGATTAGCTTTACATCAAATATTGGAAAGAGATCAATTGCACACTTAATTCATCGACAAAGAATGAAATTATCCCCTGTTACATCCCTGATTTTTATCTTGTTAATTCTTGTAATCGGGTGCCAGCCAGACGACGATCAACCAGTAATCAGAGTGCCTGCCTCATTTACAGGTAGCATGGTTCACTCTGAGGATGGAACTGTTACAGAATGGAATACACCTAATGTAATTGCTTTTCGAACTTCGGCAAATGAGGTTATCATTGAAGCCACACACCCAAATGGAGACAAATTTGTCGTGATTCTTGAAGATTTTCTTGCGACCAATTATATATTTCACAGCTTGAGCGAAAACGTTTCAATATACGTCCCATGTCAAGATCAGGAATTTTGCGTGTCGAATAATGAGATGGATCAGACCGGATTGGTTCACACCGGAATCGTGACACTTACCTCATATGATACCCAAAGAATGAGGATCAGTGGAGAAATATCGAGTATGGAGTGGTATTCAGGATCAAATAATTCATTTGAGAATTTATATGCCACCATGAGCAATGGCATTTTTGACCTTGTTCCTATAACGCAAATTGATTCATACGAATTCAGATGGCGTGACGCCATTGTTTCGGCCGAAATCCAGGGATCTCCCAGAACATTCAGCTCGCGCACAGCCATTCTCGACATGAACCAACTTCGGTTGACAAGGAGATTTGACAATACCAGAATGGTCATCGAATTGCAAAAACCTTTCGAAATCGGCAGTTATGATTTGCCATCGGAAAAGGTATCCATATCCGTGCGCGAAGATTTGGAAGAAATTCAAATTGAGCAGAACCTCACCCAGGGGAATGTCACCATCACCGATTTGGGATGTCCCGGCGCTATGTCCGGTACATTTAATGGCACTTATACAAACTTCGCCGGAGAGGAAATCGTCATTTCAAACGGGACTTTTGTTCTTGCACAATAGTATTGGTCTATTTAAATGTAACGTTCTATACAATACCTTGACAAGGGAACCGGTTACACTTTAAGAAGGAAAGACCTTGGCTTTTCTGCTTCGAAATTTTAGATTTACGGTTGACGAATCATCCAGGAATTATTTCCTTATCAAATAATTTTCATGAAAGATAATACCCAGGTAAAATGTCCCAATTGTGGCACCTCAATCGATGTACAGGACATTCTCACCCACCAGCTCGAAGACGAAATCAAAAAGAAATACCAGTCGCAACTGGCTGATGAACAAAAGCGATTTGATGCAGAGCAGGACAAGCTCAACCGCGCCATGATCGAATTTGAGCAAAAGAAAAAACAGGAAAATGAACTATTTCAGGAACGACTGGCGCAACAATTAAAAGAAGAAAAAAAACTGCTCGAATATAAGTTGCGGGCAAAATTAACCGAAGAAAATTCTGAGCAATTTGCATCTCTCCAGAAAGAGCTGAATGAAAAATCGGAGCAGGTGAGGGAACTGAATCGAACCCGCAGTATGGTTGAAACCCTGAAAAGGGAGAAATCCGAACTAAGGGAAGCGGTGGAGGCCGAAGCGCAAAAAAAACTCAATGACCTTCTCTCAGCAGAAAAAGAGAAAATCCGAAAAATGGAAGAGGATCGCAATGAATTGCGATTTCTGGAACTCAAAAAACAACTGGACGATCAGAAAAAACTGACTGAGGAAATGCGTCGAAAGCAGGAACAGGGCTCCGTGCAATTGCAGGGAGAAGTTCAGGAAATGGCAATCGAAGACTGGCTGGCAAACCAGTTTCCCCTGGACACCATCGACGAAGTAAAAAAAGGTGCACGGGGAGGTGACTGCATTCAAATAGTAAACACCCGAACAAATCAAAATTGCGGCAAGATTTATTATGAAAGTAAACGAACCAAAGATTTTCAGATCGGATGGATCGATAAGTTTAAAGCTGATATGCGCGACAAAGGCGCTGATATGGGTGTACTTGTTACCGAGGCCATGCCAGCGGGTTTTGACAGACTGGGGCAGCGGGATGGAATTTGGATCTGCAGTTTCGATGAATTTAAAAGCCTCTGTGTGGTACTTCGGGAATCACTCATCCAGTTGAATACAGCTCTGCAGACGCAGGAAAACAAGGGTGATAAAATGCACATGTTGTACGACTATTTGACAAGTACCACATTTCGCATGCAAATAGAAGCCATTGTGGAGGGATTTTCGTCTATGAAATCGGCTCTGGAAAGTGAAAAACGCTCCATGCAACGCATATGGAAAGAGCGCGAGAAATTGATCGAAAAAGTGACCTGTAACACGATTGACATGTACAGTTCGGTGAAAGGTATAGCCGGTAGCGCTATTCAATCAGTCAAGGCACTGGAACTACCTGAAGGCGACCTTACCGAATAGTTCTTTTGCCGAAAGGCAGAAAATCAAATAGTTCAAATCTTACAAGGCATCACCCGATGTGATCGGATATAGCTTTCAAAAAGACGCCTGACTTCGTACCTTTGCACCCTTAAATCAACCTGAATCAATGAGCGAAGAAAATGAACATATGAAATGTCTGATCATCGGATCCGGACCGGCAGGGTATTCTGCTGCTATTTATGCAGCGCGTGCCGATATGCATCCGGTGATGTATCAGGGATTGCAACCTGGCGGTCAACTTACCATTACCACTGAAGTGGAAAACTATCCGGGGTACCCTGAAGGCACCAAAGGACCGGAAATGATGGAGGATTTTCGCAGACAGGCGGAACGATTTGGAACAGATATTCGCTTTGGAATGGCTACTGCCGTGGATTTCAGCGGAGGCAAACATCAGGTAACAATCGATGGAAATAAAACGGTTACGGCTGATACAGTGATTATTTCCACTGGGGCTTCCGCCAAATGGCTCGGTCTGCCGTCTGAACAGCGATTGAACGGATATGGTGTAAGTGCCTGTGCAGTTTGTGACGGATTTTTTTACAAAGGTCAGGAGGTGGCCATTGTGGGAGCGGGCGACACAGCTGCTGAAGAGGCGAGCTACCTTGCCAAGTTGTGTAAAAAAGTTTACATGATTGTCCGTCGGGGTGAAATGCGCGCATCAAAAGCGATGCAACACCGCGTAATGAATTTGCCCAATGTGGAAATACTTTGGCATTCAGAGACCATGGACATTCTGGGAGAGGATGGTGTTACAGGTGTGAAAGTATTCAACAGTGAAACAAACGAAGAAAGGGTAATTCCTGTGACAGGATTTTTTGTCGCAATTGGTCACAAACCCAATACAGATATTTTCAAAGGTCAACTCGACATGGATAACGTGGGATATCTCCTTGTCCAATCGGGCAGCACCAAAACCAAAATTCCGGGTGTGTTTGCGTGTGGTGATGCCGCTGATAAAGTGTACAGACAGGCAGTAACGGCAGCCGGGACGGGTTGCATGGCTGCCCTTGACGCAGAGCGTTATCTTGCCGCAGCTGGAATGCATTGATATGAATTTTGATAAAAAGTAAAAGCCTCTCCATAGCATGAGAGGCTTTTTTACTTCAAACACTTTCAGGTAGGCAATCTATATCAATGTAAATCGTTATAAAATTGCGTCACTTTAAGGTTTGTACTCGATAGACCAAAGGTGCTATTTGTTCAATTTGTTGTGACTTATCGCTGTAGAAAAGCCGGTTGCGCGAAGGCAACTGGATTTGGACATTCTTTTCAAGCTCAAGGGCACTAAACAAAGTAGCAATCCTATCAACCGTAACCATTCGATAAACGTTTTTATCTGAATTCTGGACGGCAGTAATCATGCCAACTATTTGCCCATTTTGTGACAAAACCGGGGCTCCTGGCCCGGAATTCTGTAAAGTAATCTGACCTACACCGTCCTTTATGTAGTTGAGAATGCCGTCGGTATAAAATATATTGTCCTCCGGAAAACCCAAACTGTACAACATTTCTCCAACTTTGGCGGGTGATGGCGCGAATCTGTATGGAACAGGTTGAATACCAGTTGTTTCCGGTTTAGATTTTAAAAGTGCCAAATCACTCAGGCTATCTGCATAAATAATTTCAGCGGTAAAAATTTCCCCATTTTCAGGTTGAATAAGGTTCACATTGCCCAATCCATATATTTCTGACGCGGTGGTGAGAAAATATCCGTCCGAATTTATTGCAAAAGCTGTGGAAACAAAAACTGGCATCAAAACTATATCAGGTTCTGCAATTTCTTCTACAATCAACGTATCCGGTACAAGCGCGATTTCCTCAGTTTCTGTTTGCAGTGAGCCAGCCACACCAAACGCCGTAATGGCCGAGATGACCAATGCCACCAAAGCCGATCCGATCACAATTGCTACTGGTTTCATTCCTGATTTTTTTGATGTTTCATACGCTGTTTGTTTGTGCGAATCAATGACTACATTGGGAAGAAGCTTATCCTGCACTTCCTTCAATACCTGAATCCTTTTGGTGCGAATGACATAATTGCGAATCATCGCCACAATCCGGGAAATCATCGTAACAATTAATTTGTCAGTTTCAAGGAGATCTGCTTTCTCCGCCGACATCCCGTCGAGTACATAGCGGAGATGTTTTGCAAACACAATATCTGAAGCATCTATCTCTTTGGACTCGCAGAGTTTGATCAGCTTTCGGATGCCTTTGGTAATTTGCGCGAAAGCCCGGTCTTCATCGGCAAATCCCAGCCGTGGGGCCACATCCAGAATTGCACTTTTCCGACCGATGCACTCGATCAGGAGTGTTCGGAATGGCTCTCCTATTTCGGCCAGTTTTTCTGCAGTTTTCGCACTCCGGCTGTTGATGGAATCGATCTCGTGGAAGGCTTCTTCCATTTCAAAAAACTCCCAGCGATGTTTCACATAGTTGAGATCAACCCGCCGTTTTTCGAGTTTTTTGATCCAAAGCTTTCGCGAAAAAGAGTAGATGATCTGCTCTGCTTTACCGATCAGTTTCGTCCCGTGAAGTTCGAGCATCTGGGTGTAACAAACGAACGACTCTAAATATATATCCCGGGCCTCAGCCACACTTCCTTTATTCTCTGTTACAAATTCAAAAGTCGGGCCGTAAAAACCAACGAATTGTATCTCGATGGCCTTCCAGTCTTCACTTTCAAATACATGGAGATTTTCCGGATTCATAAATTTTATTGGATGAAACTTCAGATATTTTTTGATCCATAATTAAACCCCGGGAAGAATATCTGAATTATATCATACGCAAAACAATTTCGTATGTTTCATGTCGGGGTGGCGTACTGTACTAAAGGAACATTTCCCTTCAGACCGCGTTTAATGATTCAAACCATTAACCTAAATTAACGGAATCATCATGCATGTAACGCGGCATAAATAATTAACTTTATAACTCTGAATAAACAATCTCCCTATATGAAATTACGTTTGGCGGCCCTTTTGGCCTTTTTTGTGTCCATATCTGTATGGGCACAGGCCCCGATTGAATTAGAAGAACCAGGGTTTAGAAGATCTGCAGAGAAATTTACAGCGCTTCTTTACCACCTCGAACAAAATTATGTGGATAGTGTAGACACAGAAAACCTGGTGGAAGAAGCCATAAATAAGGTGCTGGCCGAATTAGACCCTCACAGTGTGTATATTCCCGCAGCGGAAGTGGCCCGCGCCAATGAAGGTCTGGAAGGCAATTTCGAAGGAATCGGAATTCAGTTCAACATTATGTATGACACCATTATCGTGGTATCTCCCATCGCAGGAGGTCCAAGTGAAAAACTGGGGATCATGGCAGGTGATAAAATTGTATCAATTGAAGGACAGAACGTCGCCGGAGTAGGAATTAAAAACAGCGACGTAACTGAAAAATTGCGGGGTGCTAAAGATACCAAGGTCAATATCGGTATTCGCAGATCGAGCCAGGATGATGCGATAGAATTTGAAATTACGCGGGACAAAATCCCCATTCATAGCCTCGACGCAGCCTATATGGCTACAGACAAAATTGGATACATTAAACTTAACCGGTTTGCGAAAACTACGATGACCGAGTTTAAAGATGCGCTCGCGAAGTTGAAAAAGCAGGGCATGGAAGATCTTATTCTCGACCTTCAGGGGAATGGCGGAGGATTGCTGGAAACAAGCATCGAACTCGCGGATGAATTTTTAAAGTCCAACCAATTGATCGTTTACACAGAAGGGAGGAGCTACATGCGCAGAGACGCTGTGGCCACATCAAAAGGAAACTTTCACGAAGGGCGTTTGGTGGTTTTGATCGACGAAGGTTCGGCAAGTGCTTCTGAAATTGTATCAGGTGCAGTGCAGGATTGGGATCGCGGATTGATCGTAGGTCGCAGGAGCTTTGGAAAGGGATTGGTTCAAAGACCCATTCCCCTACCCGATGGTTCGATCATTCGGTTGACCACCCAAAAATATTACACCCCAAGCGGAAGGAGCATTCAAAAGCCATATGATGCGGGCGTAGAAGCCTATTACAGCGAACGAATATCTCGTTTTGAGAATGGGGAGTTTTGGTCATTAGACAGCCTGTCTCTTCCGGATTCTTTGAAATATTTTACAGATAAAAACCGAACGGTTTATGGAGGTGGAGGAATATTACCAGACATTTTTGTCCCACTGGATACTTCACAATCTTCAGCCCTCAACTCTGATCTCATTCGCAAAGGAGCGATGAACACCTTTTCGATCACCTATGCAAATGCCAATCGGAAGCGAATTTTGAAAACATATCCTGACGTGAGATCTTATATCAGGGATTTTGAGGTGGAATCGATTATGGCAGAATTTAAATCCCATGCAGAAAAAGAAGATGTGAAATGGGAAGATGAAGCCTATAATATTTCTAAAGACATGATTCAGGGAAGACTCAAAGCCATGATTGCCCGAAACATCTGGGATCATTCCGCTTATTATGAAGTTTTCAATCCGTACTGGCCATCATACACGGTTGCCATAGAAGTTCTCACCGAAAACAAATATGCAGATTACAACCTGGCCCATCGGGAGTATTAACGATATGTTAAAGCATTGATACCATCTCCAATTTTTGTAAATTTGACGACTCATTAGAAAAAATCTTCGGCATTATGAATGAAAAAATTAAAATCGGACTCTTAGGAGTTATTGCAGTTGCGCTTATTGTGAATGCTTATTTCCTCGCCAGCGATCGCGGTGTTGAGTACGCCAGCCCCACCGGAGCCAAAGCAAGTTTTGAAAGAGGAACTCCTGCCTTAAATGCAGAACAGGCCCGCAAGGATGCCTTGACGGCTTCAGCCACAGCAATGGATCCTATCAATATTAATATGGACAGAGAGGAAACCATTGCTCCATCAGGTCCTGTAACCACGATCCAGTTTAAAGAAATGTCTCACGATTTCGGCACCATCAAACAGGATACGGACAACAAGAAAATCTTCACTTTTACAAATACAGGTTCAGAACCTTTGATCATTGAAAATGCGAAAGGATCTTGTGGATGTACTGTGCCACAATATCCCAAAGAGCCAATTGCTCCTGGACAAACGGGTGAAATTGAAGTGGTATACAAACCCGGGAAGCAGAAAAATCAGCAGACCAAAAATGTGACTATTACCGCAAACACCACTCCCGCCAATACTGTGCTGACTATTTCAGCGAATGTGTTGGAAGTGGCTTCATAAACGATCTGTACCAAGCATTAAAAGTCCCGATTTGGTCGGGACTTTTTTTTTGGTTTGCATTCAGTTATTTCCGATTGATATAACACTGCCATATGCAGCTATGTTTTTTTAAAAACCAATCCCATTTGCTCCAGCAAAAAACTGGCGTTCATGTTTTCGCAAACTCCATCGCGCAAAGTGTAATCGAAATGCAGTTCCCCGTCAGAAAAATCAACTTCGAACCGCTGATTCATAATTTCCTCCGGATACATATCCTTCACCGTACACAGCGTCAAATCATGAGTTGCAATGAGCCCCTTTGCCGGAAGACTAAGCAACTTTTGCAAAAACCGTTTCGATCCCTCTGCCTTGTCAACACTATTGGTCCCTTTCAATATCTCATCGAGTATAACAAAATGCGGAGCTCCGGTTTCAAGGGCATCTGTCATGTGCCTGAGACGTTTGAGTTCACTGAAAAAATAGGATTCATTATCTCCGAGCGAATCGGTGGCGAGCATGGAAGTGTAAATTTTTACAGGACGAAACCGCATCGCGGCAGCCTGTACCGGCAATCCGCGCATGGCGAGCACCATGTTCAGACCCACCATCCTCAGGTAGGTACTCTTGCCAGCCATATTGGCCCCGGTTATAATGACAAAGCGTGATTCCGCCGTAAGCTTCAGGTCATTGGGTACGGCATCCGCATTCATCAGTGGATGTCGGCCCTGACGAATGAAAAAATCATTCTCACTGGTCAATTCCGGATAAATATAAGTCGGGTGATTGTAGCGATAAGTCGCCAATGAAAGATATGCTTCTGTGTGGCGGAGCAGATGCAGCCAACCGGCGACCTGATGTCCATAGACTTTCTTCCATCGCGATAAGCGACGGGCACATTGAAAATCCCAGGCGAGAAAAAGATTTAACACAATGGCCACCACCACATTATTCCGGCTTTCGATGGCACCTACCACCTTTCGCAGTTGACGAATTCCTTCCTGACTTTCGTCAAAATGAGCAGAATCCAGCTTTTCCTTCAACGGTGATGCTGAAAAATCCCGTTCACGCATGAGGTTGAGCATACCTTCATTGGCTGAAACATCCTGTAATAAATGGAGAAACCGCGTAAACCGTTCCTGATGTTTCTTAAAAGAACCCATCACCACGAGCGCCGGAATAAGCAGGATGAAAACAAGGGTATTTCCTTTGATAACATCAGCGATATACAATCCCAAAGCAATGATCATCGAGGTCGGCATGAGCCATGACGTTAGAAACCAAACCGCAGCTTTCCGGTCAAATTCCTTTTCATCTTTCCATTTATCGACAGTGGTAAGATCTTCATTAGAGTCCTTTATGGATCTGGCTTGCGCCAAAAACTTCAAGGTCCAATCCGGATCTTCGGACAGATGAGCGATGATTTGGCGCTCCTCCACTACCCGATCAATATCCGTAATATTATTTTGCAGGTGATTCGCCAGTAAGTGGCGGGCTGTGGATGTTTCGCATCTGTTGATGAACTGAAACAGGCTGTGGGCGCCAAAAACATTCAAATCTGAAGCGTACGGATGGCCGGACACAGCAAGATCCGCGCCCATGTCTCTTTCCCGCCATTTTCCACTAAGGAGGTCCAGGGCTTCGACAGTCAGATCAAAATAGTCCTTTTCGAGCTGTAGCTTTTCTTTTATATCAGCGTGCTTTCGCACAAAGAATAAAAACAATCCCGCACCTGAAACAAAAATGATCACGCTCAGGAGCGTTGACGACCAAAAAAAATAAACACCAAATCCGGCCAGAAGAAAAACTGAAATTCGAAGGATTGACAATGTGGCAAGCCGGGTTTTGAATTGCTTTATTCTCCCCGCAGCAGATTCCCGCAGGGTAGTATATTTTTCAGTTGGAGTCATCCTGCAAATGTACATATTGCCTTCAGCTGACCGCTATGATCAATGCAAAGGAAAATTTATGTTGCAAATTTAAATGTAGGTACATATATTTGCATCATGAGAATTGAAGAAGCCATCAAACAGCCCGTTTTCAAGTCGCCCTTCGAAAAAGTCGTTGTCAACATTCTGTATACAGCCAATTGGCTCACCTATGCAGAAATGCATGCTTTTAAGCAGTTTGACTTGTCGCCACAACAGTACAACATATTACGCATACTGCGCGGTCAGTATCCACAGGCTGCCACGGTAAATCTGTTGATAGAGCGCATGCTTGACAAAAGTTCGAATGCCTCCCGCATCGTTGAAAAGTTGCGCGCCAAAGGACTTGTGGTTAGAAAAGTTTGCAAACTGGACAGGCGTCGCGTCGATGTAAAAATAACGGAAAAGGGGCTTCAGATTCTGGACGAGGCCGGGAAACTCCTTGAAGAAAGTCGCAAAAA
>JBGTLS010000179.1:0-12029 GCA_041744015.1 Cryomorpha sp.
ACAATGAATCAAAGGGTTGTAATTACAGGTATGGGAATTTATTCATGTATTGGCCAGGAGATCGATGCGGTAAGACATTCGCTGTATAATGGGATTTCCGGAATCGGTATCGACCCGGTCCGAAAAGAGCTCGGTTTCCGCTCGGCGCTCACCGCCGTTTTACCGACTCCCGACCTGAAAGCGCTGCTCACACGCCGTCAGCGCATCGGACTCGCCGAGCAGGGGGAATACGCCTATTTGGCCACCATCGAAGCCTTGAAAATGGCGGGTATCGACGAAGATTTTTTTGAAAAACAAGAAGTCGGTATCCTGTACGGAAACGACAGCAGCGCCAAACCGGTGATCGAAGCCCTCGATACCCTGCGCCGGAAAAATGACACAACCTTAATCGGCAGCGGTTCCATATTCCAGTCGATGAACAGCACAGTGACGATGAATCTCTCCACCATTTTCAAACTGAAGGGTATCAACATGACCATAAGTGCGGCCTGCGCCAGTGGCTCGCACGCCATTGGGATGGGCTATTTTCTGATTCGCAACGGTCTGCAAAAGCAAATTATTTGCGGTGGCGCCCAGGAAGTGAATTTCCAGTCGATGGGAAGTTTTGATGGATTGAGCACTTTCTCCTTGCGGGAAAATGAACCGACGAAAGCATCGCGGCCTTTCGATAAAGACCGCGACGGACTTATTCCCAGTGGCGGTGCAGCGACGGTAATTTTAGAAAGTCTGGAATCGGCCCGGCGTCGGGGTGCAAAAATACTCGGTGAGATTATCGGTTATGGGTTTTCTTCAAACGGTGATCATATCTCCCACCCGACTGTGGAAGGCCCTGTCAGAGCGCTTGAAATGGCCATCCGCGATGCCAATTTGCGCAGCTCCGATATTCAATACATCAATGCCCACGCCACCTCCACCATCGCCGGTGATGTGATAGAAGGGAAATCAATCCTCCAGACTTTTGGCAAAAACCAGCCACCTCTGAGTTCGACCAAATCTATGACGGGACACGAAATGTGGATGGCCGGAGCGAGCGAAGTGGTCTACTCTTTGATCATGATGCACAACGACTTCCTCGCTCCCAATATCAATCTGGAATCGCCCGATGAAGCCGTAAAAGACCTAAACTTCGTCCAAAAAGTGATGGATAAAAAAATTGATATATTTTTGTCGAATTCCTTTGGTTTTGGCGGCACAAATTCAAGCCTGATCATCAAAAAATACAGAAGTTAGATTGTCACGCTATGCACACAGATGAGATTATAGAAAAAATTAACGCATTTCTGGTTGAGGAATTTGAAGTGGATGCTTCAGCTATTCATCCGGATGCCAATCTCAAGGATACCCTGGGCCTCGACAGCCTCGATTATGTCGATCTCGTCGTGGAGGTGGAGAGCAATTTTGGGTTCAAAGTAAAACCTGAAGATTTCACGGGAATTCAAACATTTCAGGATTTTTACGACTACGTGATCAAAAAAGTAGCCGTCGTATAATGTCATCCTGGAAAGGGAAAACCCGGGGAGGCCTGCTGGGATATAAAATTTTTGTTTTTGTCATTCAGCGTTTCGGTCTTTCTGCGGCTTATTTCCTTCTTCGGTTTGTAGCAGCCTATTTCGTTTTTTCGGCGCCGCAGCAATCCCGTTCTATTTTTCAATACTTCCGTGAAATTGTCGGTTATAGTTTCCTGAAATCACTGATTTCCATTTACAAATCGTACTTTCTTTTCGGTCAAACCCTTGTCGATAAAGTCGCTATTGGTGCAGGTATGAAATCGCGATTCACATACACATTTGATGGTAATCAACACCTCGACACGCTCGGAAAAACCGGTGGTATCGTGCTTAGCGCACATCTTGGAAACTGGGAAGTGGCCGGATTTCTTCTGAAGGAAAACCAACTCACCACAAATATTCTCATGTTTCAGGCAGAACACGAGCGCATCAAAGATTATCTCAAAGACGTGATGAAAGAGCACAACCTCAACGTGATCGCAATCAAAGGTGATATGTCGCATGTATTTCAGATCAACGATGTGATTCAGAAAAAGGAAGTGCTCTGTGTCCATGGTGACCGGTTCATTGACGGCAGTCGCCTCGTCCGAAAACAGTTTATGGGCAGAGAAGCTTTTTTCCCCATTGGACCTTTTGCCATCGCAAGCAAACTGCGCACACCCTTCACCATGGCCTACGCCATGAGGGGGAAAAACAGGGTATATCACCTCTCTGCAACACCTGTTGAAATAGCCGGGGCTGATCCGGAAGTCCTGCTCGACAACTATGTAAAACACCTCGAAGAGAAGCTCAGAAAATATCCGCTCCAATGGTTTAATTTTTATGACTTTTGGAGCGAAGATGTCAGGGGTGCAGAAATCACATCAAGTTGAATTCCATGGAAACAATCCTACAAGGTTCAGAAATCACCAAATATATTCCGCAGCAGCCGCCATTTGTGATGGTCGACAAATTGTACACCATCAATGAAAAGCGAATTCATACAGGACTCACGATCGAAGTAGAAAATATGCTGGTGAATAATGGAGTTTTTCAGGAAAGTGGCCTTGTGGAAAACATGGCGCAAAGCACAGCGCTTTTCGCGGGATTTCTCGCCAAAAAATTGGGCAAAACACCTCCTATCGGTTTTATCGCAGGCATTAAAGACCTCGAAATAATCCGTTTGCCCTCTGCTGGCGAAACCATTTTCACGAAAGTGGAATTAACCAACGAAGTATTGGAAATGCAAATTGTGCAGGCCGAAAACCGCGACTCCGACGACCAATTGCTCGGACGTTGCGAGATGCGAATTTTTATAAAACCGGAATGATGTTGATCAGCAAAACCAATATTCCTGTGCGCTTCAGCGAAATCGACAGCCTCGGAATCCTGTGGCACGGCCATTATATCAAGTATTTCGAAGATGGCCGCGAGGCTTTCGGAGCGGAATACAACCTCGGATACATGGATGTGTACGCGCAGGGGTATGCCCTGCCGGTAGTGCGGGTGGAGTGCAATTACAAAAATCCGATCCGCTACAACGACCGGGTCCATGTCGAGACCACATACATCAACAGCCCTGCAGCTAAGGTGATTTTTGACTACAAACTTTACAATACAGATTCGGGGCTTCTGCTCGCTACAGGCCGATCCGAACAGGTTTTTCTCGATCTGAATAACCAACTTTTCCTCACCATTCCGCCCTTTTTTGAGGCCTGGAAAAATCAACACGGCATCATAACTTCGTCCTGATGGTGTATGCGGTAGCCGACCATATCGTCAGTCCGCTCGGATGGAATACCAGTGAGAATTTCGCGGCTGCCCTTTCGGGAAAAACGGGAATATCGCTGGTCGATGACCCTTTTCTTTATCCGGAATCTGTGCAACTCGCGCGTATCAAACGCGAGCCCTTCAGGACTCACATGATTGATGGGAATTTCAAATTTCTCGAGCAGTTATTCATTTTCTCGATCCAGTCGCTTTTGCAATCCGTGAAAGATTTTGACAAGTCCAAAACCGTGCTTGTCATTTCCACCACCAAGGGCAATATCGATTTGTTAGAGGGGAAGAATGATTTTCCCGAAAACCGGGTGGAATTGGCCGTAATGGCCAAAGTGATCAATGATTTTTTTGGACTGCCCCACGATGCGGTCGTGGTGTCGAATGCCTGTGTGTCGGGTGTGTCGGCGATTCTCACTGCCCAAAAGCTAATTGAAATGGGACTGTACGATCACGCTATCGTCGCAGGAGGCGATCTCATCACGGAATTCGTTATAAGTGGATTTCATGCCTTCAAAGCCATCAGCCCGAAACAGTGCCGACCCTACGATACCGCCCGGGATGGCATCACGCTGGGCGAAGGATGCGGCAGCATTTTTATTTCACGGGATGAACATATGGGCCGGGAAAAATTTACAGCGACTAAAATTTTCGGGGGCGGTCAATCCAATGACGCCAACCACATTTCCGGACCTTCGCGCACGGGCGACGGACTGATTGCAGCCATACAAACCGCCATCCGCAGCACAGGCATCTCTAGAGACCAAATCGCGATGATCAATGCCCACGGCACCGCCACGCTCTTCAATGATGAGATGGAATCCATTGCTTTCAATACTTTGGGACTTCATCACCTGCCGCTGAATAGCCTCAAAGCTTATTTTGGACACACCCTCGGAGCCGCCGGAATTATTGAAAGTATTATGACCATGCACCAACTGAAAGATTCCACAATTTTGGCCACTCGCGGTTTTCAAAATTCCGGCGTCAGTATGCCGCTTAACGTCGTTTCGGAAAACCAAACACTCCACAACCCGCAGCTCGCCCTGAAAACCATTTCAGGATTTGGGGGGTGCAATGCTGCGATAATTTTTGGGATATGATGCATCTGGAAAGCTTGTCCCATGTCCGGATTCTCAAGGGAGAAATTTATAAAAACGGGAAACTGATTTTCTCAGATCCTGAGCGGGATTTTTCGGCTTTCGCCAAAAAAGCATACGCAAACCTGAAGATTGATTACCTCAAATTTTTCCGGATGGATGATCTGTCCAAACTCTGTTTTCTCGCTGCTGAACACCTGCTTTCAGAGGTGAATCTCCCCGAATGGGATGGAAGCAAAGTTTCCATCGTAGTGGCCTCGCGAACCGGATCATTGGAGACGGACAAAAAACACGTCGAATCATTTAAAGACCGCCAAAACTATTTTCCCGGTCCGGCTGTTTTCGTTTATACCCTGCCCAATATCATGCTTGGAGAAATGTGCATCCGGCATCAGATTACAGGTGAAACCAACTGTTTTATGATGAATCAATTCGATGAGGAATTTATTTTGAATTATGCGAATGAACTGATCAACCGTCAGAAACAGGAATTTTGTATAGCGGGATGGGTCAATTTTGACTCTAAAGATTATGAAGCCAATCTCACTCTGCTCAGAGCCGGCAGTCCTTCAGCAGAGCCCAATGTTTTTGCTATTTTTGACCCAAAGTAATACGTCGGGATGAGACCACTTGCAGACCAATTAAAAGCTGATATTATTGAAATTCTCAATCTGGAGGGACTCACCCCGGCAGATATCGGCGACGATGATCCGCTTTTCAACAGCAGCCTCGGTCTCGATTCGATCGATGCCCTGGAATTGATCGTACTGCTCGAAAAAAAATACGGCTGTAAAATCGCATCGCCTGAAGAAGGACGTTCGGTTTTTGGTACTGTCAATACCATGGTGGAATTTATCGAATTGAAGAACGCGTAATTCATGGCGGCCCGCATTTTCGTAAGCGGTTACGGGATTGTATCATCACTGGGAATGAACGTTTCCGAAAATCTCAACGCCCTGAAAAACGAAAAACCACGCATAACCAACCCGGCTTTCTTACCGACCAACCACCGCGAAATGATGGTGGGCGAAGTGAAAGAAAGCAACGAATCCCTCAGTAAAATTGCCGGCGTAAAATTCCATCCAACTTTTTCGCGAACGATTTTGCTCGGCATCATCGCTGCCCGTGAAGCCCTTGAGATGGCCGGCATTGGCAAAGCTGAATGCCACAATACCGGTTTGGTCAGTGGCACCAGCGTGGGAGGAATGGATATCTCAGAACGCCTGTACAAAGACCTGCTCGAAGGCAAACCGGTGAGCTACCAGGAGTCTTTTTCCGGCCACGATTGTGGTCACTCAACCCAGTTAATATCCCAGCATCTGCGTTTGAAAGGATATTCCAGTACCATCAGCACCGCCTGTTCGTCCGCCGCCAATGCCATCATGCACGCGGGCATGCTCATCCGGTCGGGTCAAATGGACTGTATGGTGGCAGGTGGATGTGATGCCCTGTCACTCTACACCCTCAATGGATTCAACGCCCTGAAAATTCTCGATACCGAATGGTGCAAGCCTTTCGACGCCGCCCGACACGGACTCAACCTCGGTGAAGGCGCAGCTTATCTCGTGCTCGAGTCAGAAGCGTATTTGAAAAAACGCGGCGGTAAGGCATTTGCTGAACTCACCGGTTTTGGCAACTGCAACGACGCTTTTCATCAGACAGCCTCGTCGCCTGAAGGCCATGGCGCTTTTCAAGCCATGCAAAAAGCTCTTCAGGTAGCCGGAAATCCCAAAATCGATTACGTGAACGCCCATGGCACCGGCACAGAAAACAACGATCAGAGCGAGTCGCTCGCGCTCAAAAGAATTTTTGACGACAAGGTGCCGCCTTACAGCAGCACCAAAGCGTACACCGGTCATACGCTCGCCGCGGCCGGGGGGATTGAAGCGGTATACTCCCTGCTCGCTCTCCGCGAACAGGTGATTTTTCCCAATTTGAATTTCAGCACTTCCATGGGTTTGATTAGCGAACCCGTCCGCGCCCTCACATCGGCAAGGGTTAAAACGGTTCTTTCCAATTCATTTGGTTTTGGCGGCAACTGCACCGCGCTCACATTTTCCGGAATATGAGAGTTTACATCAAAGCAAGTGCGGCCATCACCCCTCAGGATACCTTTCCGGAAATGGCTTTTCAGAAAAAACCAGATAGTGCATCTGTTCCTTTTCTGAAGGCGATGGAACCCGATTACAGTCAGTATATCGATCCAAAACTGTCGCGCCGCATGAGCCGCATCATCAAAATGGCGATCGCTGTTTCTAAACAAGCCCTGACAAAATCTGGCGTTTCCATGCCCGACGGAATCATCGTCGGTACAGGTCTGGGCTGCATGGCCGACACCGAAAAATTTCTCAAAGAGATCATTTCCACCGACGAAGGACTGCTCTCACCAACGGCTTTTATCCAGTCCACTCACAACACTGTGGCTGGACAAATCGCGCTTTTGCTGGGCTGCACAGGTTACAATTTTACGTATACCAACCGCGGTCACTCTTTCGAAAATGCCCTCATGGACGCCATGTTGCAATTGGAGTCCGGCAGTGAAAACATCCTGCTCGGCGGTTGCGAAGAAACCACAGAATCGGTTTTGTGCACTTTCCAGGAAATTGGCTGCGCGGGCAGTCCCGATGAAGCAGCAGAAATGCCGGTTTTGGGTGAGGGGGCTTCCTTTTTTCTCCTTTCCGCAAAAGGAGAACCTGGCGAGGTTTTTATTTCGGGGATGAATACGTTTACCAATGTTTCGGTTGGTGAGATGAAGGAATCGCTCGATGATTTTCTTGCGCGCGAAGGAGTAGATGTTGACTCAATCGATCTACTGGTAATGGGTTACAACAATGATCAATCGGATACCTGGTATCAAACTATTAGCAAAACTTTCCCCGATGAGGTGCCTGTGATTTCTTTCAAAAACATCAGTGGGGAATATTTCACGTCAGTGTCTTACGGCCTCCATCACGCCGCCTTGGTATTGCAGCGACAGTCGCTCCCGGATCAGCCGCTCATTTCCGGTACTTTTAACGGAAACTTAAATCGGGTGTTGATTTATAACCATTACAATGGTTTTCACCACACGTTTATTTTACTTTCGCGGTAAATGTCGGTTTCCATTCGTTTTATGCGTTGGGTTTTCCTTACTGCCGCCCTTTTTTTACTGGCCGCAGATTACCTGTTTGGACTAAGCTGGTTGCCCTACGCCATCCTCATTTTTTTAATTTTGTTCTATCTTTTGATGGGCATTTTCCGGATGGATATGAATGTGTTTATGCCCGTTTTCACAAAAGTGAACACCGACCGAAAAGAAATAGCCATCACATTTGACGACGGACCCCATCCCAATACCTTAAAAGTGCTGGAAGTCCTGGAGAAATTCCAGGTCAAAGCTGGATTTTTCTGCATCGGAAACCGAATCCAAAAACACCAGGAGATATTTAAAAAGATTGCTCAGGCTGGCCACACAATTGGAAATCATTCGTACAGCCACGATTATATGTTGCCCTTTTTTTCTGAAAAGAAACTGGTAGCAGATATTTTACAAGCCGAATCGCTGATTACGGGTTTGGCTGGATATTCCAATAAAATTTTCCGGCCGCCATTTGGGGTAACCAATCCGACAGTGGCCAGGGTTGTGGCGCGCACCGGATTGTTAGCAATTGGGTGGAATCTGAGATCTTTCGATACCATTGCGGGCAAAAGAGAAAAGCTCATCGGTCGAATCCTTCGCAAAATAAAACCCGGCACAGTACTTTTGCTGCACGACGACCGCGAGGGCACCGCAGAAATTCTGGAGACAATTTTGCTATATTGCAAAAAAGCCGGTTTTGCGGTGGTCGACATCAAGAGCATTTACAACCTGAAATAAATTCATGAGATTATCCTTTTTCTGTGCACTCATCTTTATCGGTTTTACTGTCGAAGCGCAGGTTCCCGAGGGGTTTTCAAAAATGAGAAACATCCCCGCCTTCAAAGCCGGAATCGATAAAATGGCCGCTGAGACCAATACGATTCAAACGGGTTTCACCCAGGAAAAACACGTGGACATCCTGGCGAAAAATCTCATTTCAGAAGGGAACATGACTTTCCGAAAACCCCAATCCCTGCGGTGGGCTTACACAAAACCTTACGATTATGTGATCGTGCTCGACGGGAAGCAGGTGGTGGTGAGCGACGATGGAAAAGTCAACGCCTTCGACATGTCGTCCAGTGAGGTATTTAAAGAAATTAACGACATCATCGTAAACAGCGTGCAGGGAAACATCATCGATGAAAACCGGTTTAATATTACCTATCTTGAAAATGAAAAACAATACTGCGTGACCCTTGTCCCGAAGGAAGCCCGACTCAGAGAACACTTGAACGAAATCACTGTGTTTTTCGACCGTCAACTTTATCTCGTTGATCAGGTGAGGATGAACGAACCGGGAGGTGACTACACGCAAATTTCTTTTCAAAACAGAAAGCTGAACGAACCCGTCCGCGATGAGGTATTTCAACTGCGCTGATCAACTGTTATTTGGTGTTTTTCTTTTTTCGACGCTATCGGTTTGCAGTCAGGATGTGGTTTTGCCAGAACCCTGGTCTCTGGCAGATACTTCGGGTTACGTTTATGATACCGCCCTCGATTACAAAGACAACCACTTCAGCGGCCTGCTTGTGGTAAAATGGTCTGGAGACAGTCCGCAAGTGGTGCTGATTTCAAAATTCGGCTACACCCTCATGGATTTTGTTTTGACATGGGAAGGAATTGAATGGAAGAAAAAACCACCCGGCAGGGAGCGGAAAAGCCTTTTGAAAAACATGGAAAAAGATTTCCGTCTGCTTCTGCTCACACCCCTTTGCCATCCGGAAAAGGTGAAATCAAAGGGTCGGAATCGCTATAATGTCGACGCGGATATGCGCATTCAAATCGAATTGTCGTCCGATGAAAAAAGGGTAATTTCGGCAGAGTCCAGGGGTTTTTTCAATCTTTTCAAGTCCTTTGCGACGTATGCGTATGAGGGTACCATTCCGTCACCATCTACAATCCAATTGACGCGGAGGTTGGTAAACGTGGAAATAACCATGCGACAAATAATACAATGACATGTTTTTAAATGATTTGTACACTTTTTCAGAAATTCGACAACTGCCCGACGGGAATTTTGAAACCGGCATAGAACTCAATCCAGGGCACCGGGTTTTTATGGGTCATTTTCCCGGCCAACCGATACTTCCCGGAGTTTGCATCCTCGAAATGCTCAAGGATGTTGTGAAAAAGTACACCGGAAAAGAAATGAAAATATCCCAGGCCTCGTCTATTAAATATTTAAAAGTGGTCGATCCGACCAAAGACACTTTTTTGAAAATGCAAATTGGGATAAAAGAGGAGGCAGATTCCATGCTCGTTTCCGCGACCTCATTCACTTCAGACGGGTCTCCGCATTTCAAATTTAAAGGCCGAATGAATTGAAACATGGACCACGCCGGGCGATTTGAGGAATACAAATGTTGTGTGATCATTCCGACATACAACAATGAAAGAACCATCGGCAAGGTTATTTCTGAGGTATTGCTTTTCACTTCACATGTCATCGTGGTCAACGATGGAGCGACAGATTCCACACCTGATATTCTCCAATCATTTGGCGATGAAATTCAGGTGATCACTTTTTCGAAAAACCGCGGGAAGGGCGCCGCTTTGCGCCAGGCATTTCAGGTTGCCCGCGAAGCAGGGCATGAATACGCCGTAACTATCGACAGCGATGGTCAGCATTTCCCATCAGATTTGCCGCTCTTTCTGGATCAGATACGCGATCATGCAGGGGCATTGGTTATCGGCGCCCGTAACATGGCCCAGGCGGGGATTCCCGGCAAAAGCAGTTTTGGCCACAAATTTTCCAACTTTTGGTGTTGGGTCGAAACGGGCATCCGGCTTGACGATACCCAGTCGGGCTACCGTCTGTATCCCATTGGACGTATGAAATTCCTCCGCAGCTTTACCAACCGTTTTGAATACGAGGTGGAAATTGTGGTTAAGGCGGCGTGGAGCGGCATCCCGCTCAAAAACGTTCCCATACAGATTTACTACGAACAAGGGAAAGACCGGGTGACCCATTTCAGACCTTTTCATGATTTTACGCGGATCAGTTTTCTCAACACCTACCTCGTCACCCTCGCCCTGATTTATTACATCCCCCTGCGGTTTCTCAGATCGCTGAGCCGCGAAAATGTGCGGGGATTTTTGCAAAGACATTTTTTCAATAAAACGGAATCGCCCGGAAAAAAAGCCCTCTCGGTAGGGTTCGGTGTTTTCATGGGCATATTTCCGGTTTGGGGTTTTCAACTGGTGATCGGATTGACACTCGCCCATTTTTTTCGACTGAACAAAGCGCTGTTTCTGGTGGCTGCCAACATCACCCTTCCACCCCTCATCCCGGTTTTCATTTACCTGAGTTACCAGGTGGGTAGAGTTGTTTTGCCGGAAGGCCGCAATGACCTGCTCTTCACGAATGGAATCAGTTTGGAAATGATCCAGGCCAACTTTTTTCAGTATGCCTTTGGCGCGGTTCTGCTCGCCATTTTTTGTGGAACGATTGCCGGAATCCTCACGTATGTGGGGGTTTTGGTATACCGGTATCAAACCAGAAATGCAGTCTAATCAAATCGGGAATATTTTACCACTTTCGGGCGGGGCACAATGGAAAAGTTTAGATTTACAGGTCCAAATACCGGTTAAAGTCAGGCATGGGGAAAAATGAAGCGGTAGATGTATTGGTAATTGGGGCCGGGCCTTCGGGTACCGTGGCTGCATCCATCCTCAACCAAAAAGGTTTTAAAGTCAAAATCGTCGAAAAACAACAATTCCCGCGTTTCGTCATTGGTGAGAGCCTGCTTCCCCGCTGCATGGACAATTTTGCGAGAGCGGGTTTTATCGACGCCATTGAAAAAGCCGGTTTTCAGAAAAAATTCGGTGCGCGGTTTTCGGGTGTAAATGCCCACTGTGAATTTGATTTTTCCATTCAACATACTCCCGGCTGGACCTGGACCTGGCAGGTGCAGCGCGCCAGATTCGATCATATCCTGGCCACAGAAGTGGAAAAAATGGGCGTCGAAGTGTCCTACAATCAGGAGGTGACGGGTGTGCTATTTCACGGAGATGAAGAAATCACCACCACGGTGGTGGGTTTGGATGGAACTGTCCGGACCATTGATTCCCGCTTCATCGTGGATGCGAGTGGTTACGGACGGGTATTGCCCCGATTGCTTCACCTCGACCGCAAGTCTGATTTCCCGGAGCGGTCGTCATTTTTCACCCATGTCCTTCCGGAAAAAGAAATCACCGGGAAGGAGCGCAATCAAATCATCATCATTGTGCACACAAACGGGGTGTGGGGATGGGTGATTCCGTTTGATGATGGCACTTCTTCCATCGGCGTGGTCGGGTCGCCGGAGCAAATCGGTCGTTTCGATGGCTCAGAAGAAGCGCGGATGCGGCAGTGGATTGAAGAAGTTCCAACTTTGAAGGAGCGTTTTACCAGAGGGGAATTTAAATTTAAACCCCGGACGATTTCCGGTTATTCGGCTTCCGTCAGCCAATTGTACGGAAAAGGTTTTGTGCTCACCGGCAACAGCGCCGAATTTCTCGACCCCATTTTTTCATCCGGTACTACGTTCGCCACTGAATCGGGCG